>JBJEQS010000143.1:0-12327 GCA_051881875.1 Oscillospiraceae bacterium | reverse complement strand
AACCCCTAAAGTGTCAGTCACACTAACGATAGCAGCATACCACTATCATCATATATATTATAACTCTTTAAAGCTATTTCGTCAATAAAAAATAAGCGGCTCTTATCGAACCGCTTAGCATAATTTTCTTTCAACATTACTGTCTAAGACAGGTTTGGTTATTATGCAACCACCATAAGCTCCATGCACACTATCCTGCCCCATGCGTGACACTTCATCACTTAGCAATCCCGAAAACTTACGGGCAATGCTGACGAACAATTTCATCACTTAATATTATATGCGATTTTTTTCACATTGTCAAATATATCTTGTCCGTTATAGTATAATATCGACTGCATTATACTTGAATTAAGCAAAATTTAAAAAAAATTATGGTTAACCGTTGCATTTTCATTCAAAATATGTTAATATAGTTTTGTTGGAAAATAAAAAAGCAGAAACTGTGCTACCAACACAATTTCTGCCAGTGAACATACAAGGAGAACAGCTCGTATATCCACAAGATTTTCTAATCGTATTTTATCATATATATTTAATATTGTCAATAGTTTGGCTAACATTATTTTATTAAAGAAGATAAAATACGGTTTGAGGATAAGGTTTTATTATTGCTCCTTGTAAGTTCACTGAGAATTTATAAGGAGTTTTTTAATTATGAGAACAAATATTTTCGGTACATCAGTATTTACACAGCTTCCTGACGGAGTTCTTTATACAAATATGCCTGACAAATGTAAGCAGCTTTATGCTTTACTTTGCAAGAAGTCCAAACTGAAAAAAAATGATAATTATGATATAGAACCATTTTCACACAATGATTTGGCTAAGGAACTTAAATGCTCTAAGAAATCAATTCAGAGACATATAAATAAATTAATAAGCTACGGTTTAATTGAAGCTGTAAAAAAACCTGGCTTATATACAGAGTATGTTATTTTGGATGTTCTTGAATCTTCACTTGCCAAAGTATCAGAAAATCAAAAACTGTTTAAGTCATATCTAAAATCACCCGAAAAAGAAATTACAGAACCGGAAAAAGAGAAAGAAGAACCAATTAAACTGTCTTCCGATCAGAATGAGCTTAAACAGTATATAGAATCAAAAATCAAGGACAAGCTCACAATCAGAAAAGTTTTAATATTATGTGATACTGCTGCGGAAAATCCGGATATCGCTGATGATAAAGAAATAATTAAAATGATAGTGGATACTGTTATTGCTTATCGCAACAAATCAAAAACAAAGATAACTAATATCTTTGGGTACATAAAAAAGGCGGTAAGGAACTATAAAAAAGGCAGACCGGTAATCCGGAATAAAGACAACCAGTATGCAGAAATGGCTACAAGCCTGTCAATGAAACTTGCCGAAGAATATGATCAGCCTTATCATCTCTCTGCGGATCAGTGCATCACATTATGCAGCATTGTTGACAAGAAGATAATCAAGACTGGAAAAAGCAGACTTAGTATTTTTAATTTCTTGATATCGGAAGTTATAAACAAGTCTAAATTATCAGCAAATAAAATTACTGATATGTTTAGATACCTGATTTCAATAATCAACAATTATGGCAACCCTAAACCAGATTATAAGACCCCTGTATCACGCAAGGAACAGTCTTATGATATCAATGAATTTGCGAAGTTTGCAATAACATTCAGCGGTAACGTAAATGGCACTGGGATACCGGAAGGATTCGATTCCAAAGAACAGTCTTATGATATTGATGAATTTGAAAAACTGGCTGTTACATTCAGTAAAAATGTAAAAAACCCTGTGTTATCAGAAGAAAAAAATAAAACGGATGAACCGTCTTATGCAGAGTTAGCTGCCTTGCTGTCACCGAGTAATAGGGGGAGGTGTGGACACAATTGTCCACACCCTACTATATAGAAAATAATATTAGATTAGATTATCAGGACAAAAATAAATTTTGTTTTCATTGCAATTATCTTTGTTTATTTTCAGTGATATGTTATAATATATATAGCAAGGGAATTCAAAATCAGATTAAGGAGAAAACGATAATGCTCATTAAAGCAAAACCGAAACTTGACATAGTTTTCAAGAAACTTTTCACTGACATTCAAAATACAGATCTTCTTATAGATTTCATTTCATGCATTATTGACGTTCCTAAGAAAGATATCTATGATATTACAATCCTTGATAACGAGGTTCTTCCTGAATCTATTGATAAGAAATTCAGTCGACTTGACGTTTTGCTAAATTCGTCTCAGGGAACAATGAATATAGAAATACAGGTTAATAATTACGGTAATTTCAAGGAGCGGTCACTATATTACTGGGCTAAAACATTTTCTAATCAGCTCAATGAGAGTGAGGATTACTCAAAGCTCCAGAAAACAATTGCTATTAATATCATTGATTTCAATCTTTTTGACTGCGATGAACCGCATTCTGTATTTTTGGTTTCAGAAAAAGACAGGTCGGAATTACTTACTGATAAATTTCGTATCGATTTTCTTGAACTAAAAAAAGCCAGTAACAGCACAAATCCTATGCTCAAGGAATGGCTTACATTCCTTAGTGTTACTACCGAGGAGGAGTTGGATATGATGAATTCTAATACTGCTAATCCTGAGATTATTGGCAAGGCTATCTCTGTTATTCGTAAAATGTCTGCCGATGAAAAAATGCTCTATGATATTCAGTTGCGTGAAAAAGCTATTCTTGATGAACGTTCTGCTTTAAACTTCGCTAAAAATGAAAGAGATAATGAACTTGCTGAAAAATGGAGAAAGAAAGGATATACTGAAAGTCAAATTAAAGATTTACTTTCATAATTTAACAATCATAATATATAAGCATCTCATATTTATGCCATGGGGTGCTTTTTTGTAGTAAAACAAAGGTTGTTTGTAAAAATAGTAATTTACTTGACAGTAAAAAAATCAGTATGCTATACTTGATATGGTAAATCTAACGAACGTTTGTTTCACAAAAAAGAAACTATGCCCTCTGTGTAAGGCATAGTTTCTAAGAAAATTAAGATTTAAAATAATCTTTGATTTTCTGTTTTAATTCACGAAAAAAATCGTATAATAGGTTGATTGATTTGCATACGGGAATTATAATTATAATGCACAAAATCAAAACAAACACAAATATAAAACAACAAATTTCGTTATCATACATATAACATTCCTCCTTTCTATCATATATAGGAGAAAGTCTAAAAATTTTTTCAAAAAATTTTTTTATTAAAAGCGGTGATTAAATGATTTATGGATACTGCAGAGTATCAACCAAAACTCAAAACATTGAACGTCAAGAACGTAATATAAAATCCGTATACCCTAGTGCTGCTATTATCAGGGAATCCTTTACTGGAACTAAGACATATGAGCGTAAAGCCTTTATGAAGCTCATAGACAGCTTGAAAAGTGGCGATACACTTGTATTTGACAGCGTAAGCAGAATGAGCCGTAATGCTGACGAGGGGATCTCTTTGTACATGGAACTGTTCAGCAAGGGAATAGAGCTTGTTTTCCTCAAGGAGAGATATATTGACACACAAGTATATGCAAGCAATCTGAAAGACCGTATACAGCTTACTGGTGCGATTGAAGACGAAATCTTTAAAGGTATAAACAGTTACTTCAAAGCATTGGCAGAAAAACAAATAAGAATAGCGTTCGAACAGGCTGAAAAAGAAGTATCTGATTTACAGCAGAGAACCAGAGAGGGTATGGTTACGGCTAAGCTCAATGGTAAGCAGATAGGTATTGCAGCCGGAACTAAACTTACTACAAAGAAAAGTATTGCTGCTAAAGAGATTATCAGAAAGCACAGCAAGACATTCGGCGGTAGTCTGTCAGATAAAGAGTGTATTAAGCTGTGTGGTGTTACCAGTAAAACGTATTATCTCTATAAAAAGCAATTAAAGGAGTCTGAATTGTGACAATAAAAGAATTATCAGATAAATGTTGTGTATCAGAGCAGTCCATACGAAATTGGTGTAAGAAAAATAATGTTCCCAAAGCATCGCAACCAAAACAAGCATCGCAAGGGAAAGCAACGAAAGCTTCTTATGTTATAACAAAAGAGGTTGAAGATGAGATATTGACGTATTACGGTGCTTTAACCGCCAATATCGAGATGTCTGAAAGTACGCAAAGCAAAACAATCAACGCAACCAAAACAACACAAGCAAAACAATCAAACAAAGCAGCTTTGGAGCTGGAAAACGAACTAATAAAGCAACTGAATATAAAAGATGAGCAGTTAAAGGTTAAAGACAATCAGCTTGCTGAAAAGGATAGGCAAATCACTGAAAAGGACAAACAGATAGCAGCATTGCATGAACAAAACAAAGTGCTTACGGATGCTCTTGTAGCAGCTCAGACGTTACACGCAGCTACGATTCAGACTACGGCACTGATAGATAAATCCGCTGAACCGGAGCGGAAGTGGTGGCAGCGGATATTCAAAAGGAAAGTGTAATAGCTTTCCTTTTTATGTGTTCCCTATCCCCCGTAAATCACGTATTTACGGGATTTTTTTATAAAAATTTTTGTTTCGTCACTATTGATTTTTCTTGATTTATATGTTATAATTTAAGTAATACAAAAATAATACACCGTATTGTATTACGTATTACTTAAACAAGTTTAAAGTAATACTAAAAATACAACGTAGTGTATTACGTAATACATTAAAAAGGGGTCTTTTTATGAATAATGATGATCTTAAAGTCAAATCTTTCCGTATCTCAGAAGAAACAACCGACAAGTTTAAAAGTGTATGTGCGGATTTTGATAACCAGAACGCAGCCTTAGCAGCTCTCATCAGTGCCTATGAGATACAGAACGCAAAGGCTGTACTCTCTACAAGACAGACTGAACTTGAAGACTATGACGTACATCTGCAAGCATTACAGCGTGCTTTCCTACAGTCACTGGAACTGAATACTAATGCTGAAGAACGTATTCGCAATGAATTTGCACGTCAGCTTGATACCAAGGATAAAACGATAGCTGATTATCAGGCACGCATAGACGAACTGACAGCCGATTTAAAGATGGTCAAAGAAAAGTGTAATACTGATATCCAAGTATCCGCAGATAAGCTTTCTGAAGCTCTCAGGGACATCACAGAAGTAAATGAGAAGAATGTTCGTCTTACAGATGAATTAAATGCAGCTAAAGCAACGATACAGGATAAGTTATCAATAATTGACGGTCTTACAGTTCGCATACCTGAGACAGAACAGCTTCAGACAGAACTGAAAGAAAAAGATGCAGCGATTGAGAGAAACAAATCACAATATGCAGCGGATAAAGAAGAGCTTAACAACAAGATATTGCAATTAAACACCACTGTTACTTCCCTGTCTGCTGAAATCGACAAGCTAAAAGCTGCTGCTGAGATGGCAGAAGAAAAACATCAGCTTAAACTTGAAAAAGCTGTAGTGGAAGAACAGAAAAAATATATGGATGAAATTGAGAAATTAAGACAGGAATTATACACACTGAAAACAAAAAAAGCTGATTCAGATACATCTGACGAATCTGAACAGCTTACATTCTAAAAAAAATCAATGAAAAAGAACAGCCTGATGCCCTGAGAAAGTAACAGACTGTTCTTACGCAACCATACAGCCAAAGCTGTGGCTACCCTATTATAGCATAGTTTTGAGCTGTATGCAATTCAGAAAGGAAAAAACTATGAATATAATAGCGATATTTCTGTCCGGAGCTGTGACAGCTCTGGTGGCAAGAGCCATGTTCGTAAAGAACAGCAGCACAAACGATACTCCGGTAAAGGTTAATACAGGAGATATTGACTTTATGGATTTGACCGAAAAGATAGATTCTCTGTCAGATCTGAAAGAGCAGCTACTTGAAATAGAGAATATGATTACGGAAATCGAATCAGCAGAACAGAACGAAAGACAGATTGCACTCAATCTTTCTATGCCGACAGCAGATAATCAGTACAGCTTTTTAGTCAATAATAGCTGTAACGCTGTACTTGAATTACTTTACAGTGAACGTAAAAAACTTCGCTCCTCTATCGTATCTGTTATTGAAAAAATCCAGATACGCAGTACGAAAAACGTTCGAAAAACGTCACCTGAAAATACAGATAGGGGAGTGGCTTAAAATGACTGAAATCAAAAAATGTGAGCGTTGTGGCAAGCTCATCGGAGATGCTTACGAAACAAATTATTTTGCATATATCAGAATGAAGTACTGTTCCGATTGCAAAATACAAGTGAAAAGAGAACAGGATGCACAGCGAATGAGAGACCTGAGAAGAAAGACCAGGGAAATCAACAAAGCTAAGAGCGAACAGCTGGCATTGCTCAGAGAAGAAAATGAAATGCTGCGACGAAGAATTATCGGCATAAGAGAACAGATTGATATTGACAGACATTTATCTTGATGAAGGAAAAGCAGCTCTTGTACGTAGAAAAATACAAGAGCTGCTTTTACTGTAATTACATAAACACTCGATAGACATTATATCATTTTTCTTTTTTCTGTAATGTAGAATAGCAAGCACCGCAAGTGGACGTCCACTTGCACATTTTTGAGCAGTTTTCAAATTTCAAACTACTCAAAAATTTCTTGTTGGGATAGTCCAAAACCCTTAAAGATTTCACGATATATAAAGATGAGGGAACAGCTTGATTAACCTATGATTTGAAAGTTCGCTTCAAGCAGTATTTACATAATGGGGAAGTGTATTTTATAATATAATCATGGAGCAGATGAAGCGTTGAGAACAAAGCTCCATGTCAACGCTTCTTCAGAAAGGTGGGATATAATGAACCCCAAAAACAGAAACCGGAAAAAACGGAATCTGAAAATGAAACCAGAAATCAATGAAAATATTTTCATTGGTAACAGAATTAAAAAGGAAATTTATAGACGTGGTTACACACAGGAGGAATTCGCCAATCTTATTAGGACAACCAAAGTCTCAGTAAGTGAATGGGCCAATGGAGTTAAACTTCCTCAATGTGACAAGTGGCCCGATATAAAGATATATCTTGGAATAGATATAACTGACCTTATGATTAAATACAGAAAGAAGGAAATTGAAATGTTAAAAAGATTTTATGAAACGAGCAACATCGAAGAAGCAAAAAAAATGTCAGCGTTACTTGTAAGCAATGCTGACATATCCAACGACAATGAAATAGTAGACAGCGTAAGCTGGCTACTCACCGCCATAATCGGCTTAAACTATGGAAAGCTGGTTATTGAAGGTTTTGAAGAACCTGACTGGTACTCTGTTAGAGAGAGCTTGGAAAGCTATCTCAACGAAAATAATAAAATAGTTGAAGAGTTTTCTGAATTATCAGAAAACTTAGATTCTGAAGATTTTGAGGAGTATGAAGCTTATAGAGAGTACTTTGAGGAATCTTTATACTACTGGAGACTGTTCAGTAGAGCAGTCAGAAAAGGTTCAACCGTTTATGACAGAGTACTCGTCGCACTCTCAAAGGTGGTTGATACCATGTGATATTGTGTTCTCCTTATTAGTTAATTTAATATTGTTTGGTGAAAGGTCAGACGGAAACGTCTGACCTTTTGCTTTGCATGAATAGCCACATGAAGGAAAAATGGTATTTTTCTTTTCAGTAAAGAAAAAAGATTTCATGATATATTGACATATACATATAATATAATTATAATATAAGTATGGAAACATTATTATTCGAATGGGACGAAAACAAAAACGAAGTCAACAAGAAAAAGCATGGCTTATCATTTGAAACAGCTCAGGAGGTGTTCTATGATGATGCAGCTATATTATTTGATGACCCAGAGCATTCCATTGGGGAAGAAAGATTTCTTATTATCGGAATGATTAAGACGTCGAAAATTTGTATTGTAAGTCATTGCTACAGAGAATCAGACAGTATTATTCGTCTTATTTCTGCTCGAGAAGCAACAAAAAACGAAAAGAAAGTATATTTAGACCAGGAAGGATGGTGAATATTATGAGAGAAGAATATGATATCAAGAATCTAAATCCTCGCAAAAATCCGTATTCCAATCGATTAAAAAAACAAGTTACAATTAACCTTGAAAGTGATACCATAGAATATTTCAAAGAAATGTCAGTAAATACTGGATTACCATATCAGACTCTGATTAATATGTATTTATCAGATTGTGCCAAAACTCATAGACAGTTAAATATATCATGGACGTGACCCAATTCTACCTTCTACAATTTATCTGTTGACAGTACAACACAAGAGTGTTACACTAAATTTGAATTGGAGAAAGTTCACTAACACCAAAAACCCCCTTGATATACAGCGGCAACTGTTCAAGGGGGTTTTTGGTGTTAGATTTTGTATATAGCATTGTACCTTTTACGAATATTATGACATCCGCCCCCACTATATGAAGTGGGGGCATTTTGGGTGATACACATGTACATTTACTTTGCTTATGTGCTTAATTAATCATAAGTACCCTTATATAGTAAATACGCTACGCATAGAATTTCACAATCCTCTTGATTCCTTATAACCGGCGATATACCAACGAATAATTATATATGCGATTTGAGAAACTATAAGAAATGCTATTGCGTTAAATGGAATAATATTAGCTCCCCAGACTGCAATAATCAAGCACGCTAAAAATACAACAGGACTCAATTCATCTTTACAGTATTCAATAAAATTATTCAGTAACCATATCCCTGAAATCACCATAACAGCAAGGGGAAGAAGAAAACATATGAGTGCTACAATTCCGCCCAATATAATAAACAAAACGTTATTAAAAGATAACTGGGAAAAACGTCCGTCCCATAAAGCTGAGACCATTGTCGATGAAAAATTATAATATCCTTTGCCGTACTTGCTGATTGAATCAATAGCACTTGTTAAATCATTCCAGAAACCGACTGAATTACAAGCCGATAAAAATGTGACTACAATACCGTAAAATGTAATAAGTATTATTACAAAATACCACTTAAATCTAAATTCATCATTCAATTTTTTAGATCTGCTAATAATATTTTTATCTAAATTTTTGTTTTTGTTTTCTGCTGTCCGAATTTCTTTATCTAACTTTTCCTGTTTTTTATTTGCTTCATCTTGCAATTCCTTAGCCTTTTGAGATTCAAACTTAGCATTTAAGATGTATTTATCTGCTAAAGCCTCTGCTTCTGCGATTTTTTTCTTGCTCTCTTTCTCGTTCAATCTCTCTCGCTCTTTGCTCTGCTTCTCTAATTCTTTTGCTTTCTTCAGCTGCAAGTCGCTCTCGCTCAGCATCTCTATTTTTTCTGTCAGCTGTTGCACTGTCGACTTTAGCTTGCGATTGTCTGATGAAAGAATCTGTATCTGTTTCTCCATTTCTGATGAATTCTGAGAACCTTCCTGACTGTTTTGAATCAGTTTCTTTATCTCTGAGGAACTCTTCAGCAGCTCTTCTTTCAAGTTTTGATTGTCTGACGATAATATCCGATTCTGATGGTGCAGCTTTCTTAACTCTTCTCTCAGATTCTCGTTCTCGGTCTGCAAATCTTCCGTCAGATTTATTAACGGTTCTAATTCTTCTTTCGAGTAAATCGGTAATACGTTGTTTTCCGGCATTAATTACACTTCCTTTTTGTTCTATAAGACTCTTTAATTCTTCACCGATTGATTTCAATCCCTCAGCAAGTTTCTTTAATAGTTTATTTCTTTCTCTGATTTCCTCATTAATCTGTACACGTTCAGATGTTTTTCCCTGAGCAACAAGTTTTCTCGCCACAAACCCCTCATGAATAGTTGGCTCCTGGTCAATACCTTGTCTTTCATAACTTCTATGGTCTATGTGATTGTGTTCATCCAGTCGTGAATTGCAGCATATTTCCCATGCTGTTCTCCATTCTTCAATACGTTCTTTGTCATTCCAGTTATTATAATTTTCTTTATGACTTTTATATTGCTTTCGTCCTGTTTTATCAATCTTTTGAAAAATCCGTTCCCCGTTTTCATCCAGATCATAAACTTTTTTGCTTTTGGGTGCCCACATTCCGTCATCCATAATACTACGCATTGTTGTCATAATATGAGCGTGAGGATTTCCGTCCTGTTTATCATGAATGCTCCAGTCAACACACATTCCTTGTTCATTCAAACCTTTTACAAAATCCCTGACTGTTTCTATCTGTTGATTTAAATTTAGTTCTTTAGGCAAAGCAACTTCAAATTCTCGCCACAGCTGTGAATTTGAAGCTTTCTCTATCTTGTGGACTTCATTCCACAGTATCTCTCTGTCCTGATATTCAGATGGTGCATGAGCACAAAGTGACACTTCAGAATACACAATTCCTTTTTTTTGAGTGTAGTCTGAAATTAATCCGGTTTCGTTATCTTTTAATTTTTTACCCGAACGATATGCAGAAGCAGCAATGGCACTTTGACCTTTTGCTCTTGTTCCTATCTTAACACTACAATGATAAATTGCCATTACTGCACAATCCTTTCTGTGATATTGCAAATAGGGGAAGTCCAGAGGGAAAAGCTCTGGCGGAAAAGTCGAGAAAAGGCAGAGCCTGTTCTCGTGGGGTTGAGGGGCAAAGCCCCCATCCTCGAAGAGCGCACGTTAAATACACCATATAAACGAAGTGTTGTGGTGTATAAGTGCGCCCTTAGTAAACTAAGGGGTGATAAACAAAGTTTACCACAAAATCCGAAACAAGTCAAGTTACACGTAAAATTATATTGACACTGAATAATATTAGTGATACAATAAATAAAAAAATACAGAAAGGAATATTGCAACTATGGCAAGTGAAAAACGAAGTTATGAAGAACGAATAGCAGAGCTTCAGGAAAAACAGAAACAGTTAAAAGAACAGGAAAAAAGATTAAGAGCACAGCAGTCACAGGAAAAAAGAAAACTCCGAACTAAACATCTGATAGAAATGGGAGGAACAATTTACAGCATTCTCGGACGAGAGTTTATTGAAGGAGATATAGAAAGACTAACAGCCTTTCTGAAAGGTCAGGAAAACAGAGGAGAATATTTCTCAAAAGCTATGAATGAGTGTACCGGTTCAGATGATATAAAACAGTCAGGTACAGGTATTAATTCAGAAAATTAATAGCGAAAACAAAAAGCCAACAGCAAAACTGTTGGCTTTTGTAATCAATTTTGACTGATTTTTATAGTCGCTCACCCGACCAACTTTTATTTCAATATTGCTATTGAAACGGTGTCATAGCCGTAGATTTACCCTACCTCTGACGTTAAAAATGAGTTTCGGATACGTTCCGGAAACCAGAACCCCTAAAGTGTCAGTCACACTAACGATAGCAGCGTACCACTATCGCCGTACTTACATTATACCTCATCAGAATAAAATCGTCAATAAAAAAACAATGTTTTCTCTTGACTTCAACGCTTTAAAGTGTTAAAATATTTATAAAGTATTATAAACTTCGAAAGGATTATAAATATGAAAAGAGAAACTAAGTTATCGATCTGGTGTGAAGAAGCAAAACAATATCTTCCAGTATATAAAGAAATCAACGGACTAAGGTATGAATTAGATACAGAAACATGGACTTATCTTCCAAAGTTAGAGATTGAAACACCTCCGGCAGAACTGGGCAGATTCGGATCAATGCGACTAAAGTATCTGGAACAACACAAACAGGCAGAATGGCTCGAACTGATATGGACAAATCAACTGTACAGCCATTGTATACAGATGGAAAAGGACGTACAGAATCAGATAGAGCAGATAGTGGAACAGAAAATCAAGTCGGAGGAATTCCAGACAGCGATGTACGATTTCATGAAAACATATCAGCTCCGTCAGCAATATCAGACGGAAGCGGAAGAACAGGCGATTCAATCAATTTATATTTGAATTAAGCGAGGGAAATAAAGATGTTTGACTTTTTTTATAAGATATATTATTTCTTTTGGACGGTAACCAAAATAATTCTGATAATAGCACTTATGGCTTTAGCGTTGTTTATCGTTCTCTGGGCGATTTATCTGAGAAATGAGCTTGCTGAATGGACAAAAGATTTGTTTTCAACGTTCTTCGGCGGATGGGATCCGTTTATGCCGTTTAAAGAATTTGTGCATGACCTTGTTGACCGAATTCTGTTTTAATAAGATATATTTAATGAATGCAAAAAAAGCCAACAGATATACTGTTGGCTTTTGTAATCAATTTTGACTGATTTTTATAGTCGCTCACTCCGACCAACTTTAGTAAGTGTTATATACGATATAGCAAAATAAAGCATATAACGATAACAGTGAGTTTCGGATACGTTCCGGAAACCAGAACCCCTAAAGTGTCAGTCACACTAAC
>JBJEQS010000142.1:0-12402 GCA_051881875.1 Oscillospiraceae bacterium | reverse complement strand
AATAAAGCAACGAAATTGCCAGCGGCGGCTCGCCGCAAGTTTTTGCCCAGCTTTTGCGGCAAGGTGCCGCCTCCGGTGTTTAGTCAATATCTTTCTTTATGGTAGCCAATTATATGCGGCTTACCTTGCGTAGCGGCATAGTATCAGCATAAAAATTCCGCCTTATAAAAAATTTCGGGTAGTATCAAACGACAACAATAAAGAAAAATCCGAAATTAAAAGTTTTTTGCCCAGCTTTTTTTCAAAAAAGCTGGCGGATTCCAAAGGCAGAGCCTTTGGTCGCTGTTTACAGCGAAATGGGGGTGTGGGGGCGGCAGTCCCCACCCAATCATCGTTCCAAAAGATTTTTTGGCAACCTTTTTATAAAAAAGGTTGGACGGCTGGAAGCCGCCTGATGAAATTCCCAGTAAACCATAACAGGCGACCAATGGTAGCCCCTGCAAAAAAATCTATCGAATTTACATTAAAATATACAAAAAGAGGAAAAATCCTTAACAAGAGATTTTTCCTCTTTTTTATCTGTTAAATTAATATCATTTCAGCAATTCAGCAATATTTATTTCAAGCTTTATATCATTATTTTTATAAATATTTACCGCAATATTCTTATCAAAGCTGCAAATCTGTGGAACATCGTCTTCTTCAAAAAAATATACAATAGTCCTTTTATATTTCGGGTCAACTATCCAGTATTCTCTTACTCCCGAATTCTGATAAAGGTACAGTTTTCTGTATAAATCATCTGAACGGTTTGTTGAAAGCACTTCTATTATAAAATCAGGTGCACCATTGTATTTCTGCTCATCAAAATTATCGGGATTACATGCTATAAATATATCAGGAATTACAACGTTGTATTCATCAAGCTTTACATCAAATGGAGAAATCATCACCTCGCATTTGCCTTTGTTTTGGGAAATATATTGTTTTACCGATAAATATATCTCTCCGATGATACGCTGATGAGTCCTGCTTGGTGAAGCAAGGTCAATAATTTCACCATCTCTTAATTCTGTAAGACCGTTATAATCCTTTACAGCTTTATAATATTCCTCACTGTTGTAAACAACCGGTTTTTTTGCTGTATTCATATGCTGTTCCTCCTTTTTTATTAAATGCTTTATCTTTTGATAAAATTATAGCATGGGAAATCACAAAAGTCAATCAACTGAATTCCATCGAAAAAAACAATCTGCATCAGAACATTTTTTATACTTTTGTCATATTATGTATTATAACAGCTTATGAAAGGAGTTTGTTTGTTTTGAGAAATTATGTTTCGTTTCACGATATTCCATATATACCTGATGAATTTTCAAGATTTCCTGAAAATACACCGTTAGGCATGGCATATGTTCCTTTTCAGACATGGGGTTCTGTCTATGATGATAAAACTGCATTCTGTCAGGGAACTGTATTTCCTGAACTGGATTTTCCGTTCTGCGGCGAGGAGGTTTGTGATAATGCAGAGTAATAACAGCAATAACAGCCGTCAGCTGCTTATGCGTGAAATACAGATTTATTCTTTCGCATTAAAGGATATTCAGCTCTATCTTGATACTCACCCTCATTGCATGAAGGCTCTTGCTTTTTTCAAAAAATATAAGGCACTGAAAAAAGAAGCTGTCGAAAAGTATATATCTTTATATGGCCCTCTCCAATACGAGCAGGCTGATGATGATTCTGAATGGACATGGATTAAATCTCCATGGCCTTGGGAAAGGAGTAATTTTTAATGTGGAGCTATGATAAAAAATTACAATATCCAGTAAATATTAAAAATCCCAATCCTGAAATGGCAAAATTTATAATATCTCAGCTTGGCGGCCCTGATGGTGAATTAGCAGCATCACTTAGATACCTCAATCAGAGATATGTAATGCCTTATGATGAGGTAAAAGGCTTGCTTACAGATATAGGCACTGAAGAACTCGCACAATAATTATGTAGGTGACGGATATAATTATTTCTTGGGAAGCCTGAAGAAAAGCTTTATTTCATAATCATCAGGATTGCCCCAGCGACCGCCTTTATCCTTTGTGTATTCAACCTTTTCAAGCACCTGACGGAGCATATAATTTTTATCGGCTGGCGATTCGGTGGTATAGTATGTTTCAAGAATTTTTTCAACCTTTGGGATAATCATAATTTCAGCATTTGCATTTTCAATATTCATTGCTATTTCGCTCTTTATTGCAGAGTATTCTTTATTCAGTTCCTCACTACGTTTTTTCAGTTTTTCTGAACGTCTGAGGAATGTATCAGTATCATAAATTTCTTTTTCAAACAAGTCATATACCTTGCTTAACTGCTTATCTGTATCAGCTATTTCTTTTTCAATGGATTTTTTCATTCTTATCTTATCCGAATTATTTTCTTCATGTTTTCGGTTTATATTATTAATTTCCACCTGATAGCTGTTAAGCCATGTTCTGAGTGATTCTATAATTCTTTTCTCGACAGAACTTAGAACAGAGGAAACATTGTCACAATGCGAATACTGGCATATAAGATAATCCGGTGTTGTTTTACATGGACGGCGAACCATTTTATGACCGCATTTTGAACATATCACCAATCCGGTAAGCGGATTGACTATGCCCTCCGATACCTTTATCGGACTGATTCTGTGTGCTTTGCGTATATCCTGTGCGGCATTATATGTTTCCTCCGATATAATCGGATTATGTATTCCGTCAATCAGCATTACTTCATTTACATTAAGATTTCTCGGACGGCTCGTCATCAGTACACCGCCTGACATATTTTTTACAGTTTTTCTTGCATTCCAGCGTATTTTGCCGATATATACAGGATTTTCAATAATTCCTCTCACTGTGCCATTATTCCATTTACCGCCGTTTCTTGTTGATATGTTCATGCGGTTAAGATAATTGGCGATGTTCGGAATTCCAATGCGTGTGCCGTTTTCACCGTTTACATACAGATTAAATATCGTTTTTACAATTTCGGCTTCATCAGGATTGATTTCAAGCGTGTAATTATGACCTTTCTTAATCTTGTTATATCCATATGGTGCAATGCTTCCGATAAAGTTTCCCTGCTTTACAGATGCAATTCTGCCTTGCTGTAATCTGCGGTTTATAGTTTTATATTCCCGCCTTGACATAAATAATCCGAATTCAAAATATTCCTCATCAAACTGATTTTCAGGATTATATGTTTTTGCAGGAGTAATGATTGTTGTACCGCTGTATTTGAATGTCTGGGCAACAATCCCTTGGTCGATTGTATCGCCTCTTGCAAGACGTTCCACTTCCATTACAAGCACACCTGACCACATTCCCTTTTCAACCTCCGATAAAAGCTGCTGCATAACAGGTCTTGCGGCTATTGTATCGCCCGAAACGATTTCCTTATATATCGCTGTAACATTGAGATTTCTCTGCCTTGCAAGCTCGGTAAGTGCCTTTTCATGCTTTGCAAGTGTTTCAGCTTCTCCATATTCCGTGTCAACTCTTGATTTTCTCAAATAGATTGCGTATTCTTCTGACATATTTTTTCCTCCTTATATATTTTTCTCCCTGCCGTTTTATTTGGCAGGGAGATTTTTTTATTTTCTGAATAAATCGCTGTGAGTTCCGGTTCGTGAAAGAGTGAGAACAAGTACATCATTTTCAATTTTATAAACAAGTAACCAGTCAGGCTGTATATGACATTCACGATAACCTTTATAATTTCCGTTCAGATTATGGTCTTTGTATTTTTCGGGCAATTTGTTTCCGTTTGCCAGTATTTCAACTACATCATTCAATTCCTTGATATTATACCCACGTTTTGCTATCAGTTTCAAATCTTTTTTAAAAATGCTTGTTGTTTTAATTGTATATTTATTCATCATTTAATATTTCCTCAATATTTGTATAGCTTTTATATTCGTCAGGGTGTTTCAGAATATATTCTGTTTCTTCAATGGCTTTTTTTGTTTCAGCATTTGGGGTTAAAAAATCTTCTGCAAACATCAGAACATCTGTCAGCTGTTCTTCCGTAAGTAAATCAAGAATACCTATTACCATTTCTCTTGTACTCATAACATCTTCCTCCTTAAACTATTATATGCCTTTTACAGTGTACTCATCAAGTGAACGGCTTTACTTAATATTTTTTATGTAATTAAACACTTCAATTTTTTCATCAAATGAAAGATTGCTGAAGCGTTTTATTAACTCGCTTGTCATTCAGCCTGCTGAACCGGAATATCTTCTGATTTACTCCCAGTCAAAATCTTCAGCGGAAATATATTCTTCGTTCTCAGTCTGTGCAATTGCTTCAATTTCATCAGGCAATGGTGTATCAACAGGTGAAAGTTCAATAATCATTTTAAAGAGCCGATTCAATTCCTCATTGCTGAGAATATTTATATAATTGTGAAGCATTTCTCTTGTACTCATAATATTCTCCCCCTTAAATATTATTATAAGCCTGACCTCTCGGCAAAATATCTTTTATATATATTATATCATTATTCATTTCAAAAATTACACGATAATTTCCAATGCGTAAACGATACATTGCAGAGTAGCCCTGCAATCTCTTTATATCTCCCAACGGAAGCTTTTCTATTGAATTTTTAACACGCTGTTTTGTTGGTTTGTCTAATGTTTTAAACGACTTCTGAAAGGATTTTGAAAGTTTTATTTCCATCTTTAATTATTCCTTAATATTTTTTATGTAATTAAACACTTCTATTTTTTCATCAAATGAAAGATTGTTGAAGCGTTTTATTAACTCGCTTGTCATTTCGTCTGTTTCAGAGGAAACAGAACTGTTGTTTATTATGTTATCACCATTGTTGGAATTGTTTTCAATGGTATTTTCTTTCATTACATATCCGGTTGTTTTTACTATTGCATTTGGTTGGTTTGTTCGTCCAAGGATATAATCAAGGCTTACTCCTAAGTAATCGGCTATTTTTTGAAGTTTTTCCATAGACGGTTTTTGCAATCCGTTTTTCCATTGCGAAAAAAGACCGCTTGAAAATCCTAAATCTTTCATCATTTTAGATGGCGATATACTCTTCTTAGACAATTCTTCTTGAATTAATTGTACTGTATTCACAATTTACACCTCTCTTTTATAAAACAAATTTGTATATATAAACAATCTTAGAAATCTAATAAAAATCTTATTGACTTTCTTAGAAAACTAAGATATAATATAATCATAGTCAATCAATGGTTGACTTATTAAAAGAATTATAGCATAAAAAATCACAAAAGTCAATGAAAAGAGGTGAATAATTTGTCTATTGGTGACAACATTCGTGCAATAAGAGAGAGCAAAGGCTTGAGCATGGAAAATGTCGGTGAGGTTATAGGAACTTCAAAACAGTTTATTTTCAGCATTGAAAAGGGTTTGAAAGTTCCAAGCATTAATCAGCTTGTCCTTATATGCAAGGCTCTCAACTGCACTCCAAATGATATTATCAATTTTAACAGAAAGGAAAATTAATTATGGAAAACAATAACAAAATTCAGATTTTTAACAATGCAGAGTTCGGCTCTGTGAGAACAGTTGACGTTGACGGAGTTATTCACTTTGTCGGAAAAGATGTTGCTCAGGCTCTCGGTTATGAAAGAGCAACAAAAGCAATTGCAGACCATGTTGACAAAGAGGATATAGACGAAATCCCAATTCAGGACTCCATCGGTAGAATGCAGAAAACTCCAGTAATCACCGAAAGCGGACTTTACAGCCTTGTGCTTTCAAGCAAGCTTCCCACAGCTAAGAAATTCAAGCACTGGGTTACAAGCGAAATTCTTCCGTCAATCAGAAAACACGGGGCATACATGACAGAGAATACTCTTGAAAAGGCTCTTACTTCCCCTGATTTTCTTATTCAGCTTGCAAATCAGATTAAAGCTGAACAGGAAAAGAACAGACAGCTTGAAACTCAGATTGAAGCAAATAAGCCGAAAGTTATTTTTGCTGACGCCGTAAGCGTTTCAAACACATCAATTCTTGTCGGCGACCTTGCAAAGCTTATCAAGCAGAATGGTGTTGAAATCGGTGCTAACAGGCTTTTCAAGTGGCTCAGGGATAACGGCTACCTTATCAGCCGCAAAGGCTCGGACTACAATTCCCCTACACAGAAATCTATGGAGATGAAGCTTTTCGAGGTCAAGGAAACCGTTGTAACTCATTCGGACGGTCATACATCTATCAACAAAACTCCGAAAGTTACCGGCAAGGGTCAGCAGTATTTCGTCAACAAGTTCCTCAGTGCATAGGACAATTTGAAAAAATCATACATTGAAAGGAGGTGATATTATGGCAAAGGTTGATGATTTTTATATCGGTGCTACTCATGTGGAGTTTTATGATGATTACGTCATTACAGACCCTGTTGAACTGGAAAAGATACAGCAGAATCTCAATGAATGGGCAACAAGAGTACATCTCAACAAGGCTCGCAAGGAACTTGAAAAGAAAAAGGCTGAACAGAAAGGAAGTTAAAATGGTAGTTATTCTATCAATAATCGCAGGAATATTACTGATACCGCTTTCATGGAGCTTGGTTGATGACTATGAAGCATATATCAATCGTCAGAATATCGAAGTACAACGCAATGAGTTAAAGCGTATCATTGCAAAAGTATCAGACCCCGAAACGCTTTACTACATACAGGATTATGATATTTTCGGGATATGAAAAAGCCCTGTCGGAACGGCAATTCCGGCAAGGCAAACAAAAATTACAACGGTGATATTATATCACATTCGGAAAGGAAAATCAAGTGTTAAGTCGAAACAGATATTATGATTGTGCGTTTAACAAGGTCAACGGCTGTCGCTGCCGTGGAATAAGCTGTATGAATTGCGTTCGTTTCCTCGGATTTGATGCCAACGGAGTTGCAAGATGTAAATGCAATTCCGTTGACTGCGGCAGCTGTAAGGACTGGATTTCGGACAAGGCTACAAAGTTACAGATTGCAGGGAAATCATGCATATTGTGCGATAATTGCAAGCGTGAGTGCAAGATGCCGTCAAGAAGCTACTGCAATCTTTTTGAACCAATCGAAAAGGAAGTTTCAACGGAAATTAAACAGCGTATAAATTACAGCAGATATGCGGATTTATACAGGAAAAGGATATACAGGAGGTAAAAATGGAAACAATCGTGAACACAATTCTTATAACAGCGGCGGTTATGTGCGTTGCGGTCGATGTTGCGGCAATTGTTACTGTAATATCATATTGCAAAGGAGTGAAAAAGAATGAAAGCAAGATACAAGCCGACAAGAGCCGATAAGCAGATTATCGCAGAAAAGGCATGGCTTGAAATGATTGAATGTTTGCAGACTGAAACAGCAGTTGATTTAATTGCTGTAATCAGATATTTCGGTTTTGGTAAAAAACGTGCCAGACAGTATATAGAATATTTGAAAACCGTCAAGTCAGAATTCCAAAATTATGATGACAACGGCATCATAAAGGAAAAAATCGAGGAAGAACTTTCGGCTTTTGATATAGATATTTCTGAAATATACGAATCGCCTGAGAGCTTTAAAGAAACATTACGTCAGGAGCGTGTCAGAAAAAACAAATCAGTATCTATGGCGGAGGCTTACGAGATGTCAAAAAAGCTTGATGCCATGAGAGAATTTCAGAAATGCGAGGGGGAAAAATAAACATGGCGAAAAAAACAACAAGTGACTGCTGCGGCTGTGAAACCTGTGTAAATTGCGGTCGTGGAGAATACATTACACATATTTGTGATAATTGCAGGGCAGATGATGAGGTTATTTACAGATTTGACGGCATGGAAATCTGTTATAAATGCCTTGAAGATTACGTTATGAATGAGTATAAATCCGATGTATTCGGCGAATTTTTTAAAGAAATCGTTGAAATGTTTGATATAGGAGTGATTAAAAACAATGGATAAAATGACAGAATATCCGCCTAAAAAGATAAAATGTGAAATATATCGTGATTCAATGCAGAATTACAAAAGGTATGGAATACCTCATGCACAACTGATTATAGCTGATGTACCCTATAATGTTGGTAAAAATTTTTACGGAAGTAATCCGGTATGGTACAACAAGGGCGATAACGCTAATGGAGAAAGTAAGCTTGCCGGGAAAGCTGCATTCAATTCAGATTTCAATTTCAATTTGTATGAATACTTTCATTTCTGTTCTAAGATGATGAAAAAAGATGATAAAAAGCCGATACCAAGAGGACGTTCAAGCAATTCGCCATGCATGATTGTATTTTGCAGTTTTGAACAACTTTCGACACTAATTGACGCCGCTAAGAAACATGGCTTTGTGAAGTATATTCCGTTAGTGTTTATAAAAAATTATTCACCACAGGTATTGAAAGCAAATATGCGTGTGGTCGGTGCTACCGAATATGCATTGCTTTTATATCGTGATAAACTGCCTAAATTCAGAAATGGATTGCAAATTGACGAAAATGGAAAGAACATCAGAGGCACGGGGCATATGGTTTTTAACTGGTTTGAATGGACCAAAGACGGAAAGGATATTCCAAAAATTCACCCGTCTCAAAAGCCTGTTAAACTGCTTGAAACGTTGATTGAAACGTTTACAGACCCTGGAGATGTTGTCATTGACCCTTGCTGTGGAAGCGGTTCAACGCTTAGAGCGGCACATAATTTAGGGCGTTCTGCATTTGGATTTGAGATTGATAAAAATTTCTACGAAAGAGCGAAAAACGAAATGCTTAATTTTGAAGCCGAAAGCGAACAATTATCATTATTGGGAGGTAGGATATGACAGAAAAAGAATACAGAAATCACCCTGCTATAAGCCGCTCGGAGTTATGGAAAATTAAAGAAAGCCCTGAAAAATTCAAGTATTATAGGGATAATCCTGTAAAGCCAACCCCTGCACT
Source organism: Oscillospiraceae bacterium (assembly GCA_051881875.1). Lineage (GTDB taxonomy): Bacteria > Bacillota > Clostridia > Oscillospirales > Ruminococcaceae > UBA5884. Next base: position 3,516 of record JBJEQS010000142.1, on the reverse strand, counting down.
GATATTCGGACAGGCACTTCATAAGATTGTGCTTGAAACGGCGGATTTTTTCAGGGAGTTTGAAATAATGCCCGAATTCAACCGCCGCACCAAAGACGGCAGGGCGGCTTATGAGGACTTTATGAGCCGCAACGCTGATAAAACGGTCATTTCGGAGGACGTTTTCATTGAGGTTTGTCAGATGATGCAGGCGATTGATAAAAATAATTTTTGCCGTCAGCTTCTCGCAGGACAAAAGGAAATGCCGTTCTTCTGGGTTGACGAACTGACGGGAGAACAATGCAAATGCCGTGTAGATTGCATAACACAGATAAATGATATTAATTACATAATTGACCTGAAAACAACCGCAAACGCTGATACAAACGATTTTATGAAAAAGTCAATTGAGTATGGTTATCATATGCAGGCGGCTATGTATACAGAGGGAGTTAAGGCAAATATCGGCGGAGAATGTCAGTTTATTTTCATTGCGATTGAAAAAGAGCCGCCTTATTCAATCAACATTATGCAATGCTCGGAAATCTACATGAAATACGGCTATGATGATTACCGCCATTTGCTTGGATTGTATCACGAATGCAAGGAAGAAGACAACTGGTACGGTTATCTCGGAAAATACAATGACATCAATTCAATTGGTCTTCCCTCTTGGATTGCAAAGGAATATGAAAAGTAAAGGAGAGTTTTTATGGAAAATAATATTACAATTAATTCACCTGTTATTCCAACAGGAAACATAAACCAAGGCACTGTTGCGATTGAGAGCAGCAGGGCAACGGCTGAAGCATTGGGCAAATTAATGTTGGCAAAACAGTCGCCCCGTGATGTTGTTGCCGCATATACAAGGGTTGCACAGGCGTGTCAGCGAATAGGAGTTGCTGAAAAAGCATTCTATTCATATCAGCGTAGCGGTACAACTGTAACAGGCGTTACAATCCGCTTTGCCGAGGAACTGGCGAGATGCTGGGGCAATATCGACTTTGGTTTAAAAGAACTATCGAGAGATAATGGAAAGTCTGAAATGCAGGCATATGCGTGGGATACAGAAACAAACACTATTTCACAGCAGACCTTCACAGTATTGCACGTCAGGGAAAAAAATAAAACTACTTATGACCTTACAAGTGAGCGTGATATTTATGAAAATAACACAAATTACGGCTCAAGGCGATTAAGAAGCAGAATTCTTGCAATATTGCCGTCTGACTTGGTTGATATGGCAATTGAGGAGTGTAAAAAGACTCTTAACAATCAAACTAACGGAATAAACAATGCTCCGCTGATTGATTATATAAAAAATTTAGTTATCAGGTTTGAAAATCTTGGAGTGAAAAAGGAAGATATTGAACAGAGAGCCAACAAGAAAGTTGAAAATTTTGACCGTGATGATTATGTGGAATATGTCGGAATTCTTAATTCAATCGGCACAAAGGAAACAAAGGCTTCGGAATGGTTTTCAAGTATGAAGCCTGATATTTCCGCAACGGCAAAAGACCTCTCAAATGCCCTCAAAGGCGGTAAAGCATGATTATAGTTGACAGCAGAGAAAAGAAAAATCAGCATATACTTGACTATTTCACAACATACAATATTCCGTATGTGATAAAGAAAATGGATATAGCTGATTACATGGTTGACGGCATTGGAAACAATGTCGTTGACCGCAAACAGAACCTTGATGAGCTTATTCATAATCTTTTCGGCAAGGACAAACGCAGATTTTACAATGAAATGCGGCTTGCTCATGAAAATCATGTGAAAATTACAATCGTATGTGAGCATGGTCTTAAAATCAATTCTGTGGCGGCTGTGGGACGTTTTCGGAGCAGTCACAGTAAAATTACAGGTCAGCAGTTAAGGGCGGAAATTGAGCGTGTAAGGCTCGCTTACGGAGTTAATTTTGTTTTCTGCGAGAAGTGGCAGACTGCAAAGACTATTTTGAAAATATTGGGGGTTGACTAAGAAGTGTATAACAGACAAAAGCTGAATATTACACATGATATTCAATGTTCAAAGTGCGGAAAGCGTAAGAAAATCAGCTTGAACCCTAATGCAAAACACAGCATTACAAAAGTCGCTCATTCGTGGACAACAACAGGATATGTTTTATATTGCCCGACCTGCACAAAGGTCATTAAAGATTATACAAATGACTATGAAGCTGTAATCGGTGCAATGCTGAACTGGATAACAATGTAAGGAGTGAATGAAAATGAACATACAGATTAATTTTGTTGATAACGAGGACGGCGAAACATACGATTTTTCTATGAATGGAAAAGCTTGTTTAAGTGCGGTTTCAATGCTTGTAGCTGAAATATTTAATTCAGTATACAATACAGATGATGAATTCAAGGGATTGTCAATTGAAAAATCAGCGGCACTGTTCCTTGTGAGTGCGATGGTACAGCTGACATATAAAAAGCCTGATTTCGATATGGATAAATTCTTTGCAGGGCTGAAAGATTCAGAACGTATGTATTATGATGCCATGAACTATGGGAGGAACGAAAATGAGTAAATGTCCAATTGAAAAAATATCGGTTATAAACGAGCCTTTTGAACAGTGGGCGGAAAGTACGGGGGAAAATATAACCAATCTTTATATCAATAATAACAAAATTTTTAAAGATATACTGATTGTTGTATATGACAGAATAACTGTTGCTGTAAATCTCAAACATAACCGTATAGGAATTGCAAGATGTCACAAAAACGACATTAAAAAACAGGCTATTGGCGTAACAATCGCATTTTACAGAATGATGTGCTGGGAGCTTCCAAAGGTTCAGAGAGTGGTTAAAAAACATATTTCTGAACTTAGGAGAGGTGATAAAATGTTTGACTTTCTCGGTCTCATGTATAATCGCCCTACACTGGAATTTGCAGATGTTTACAGAGGGCATATGATAGTCTGGGATATAGAAAAACATGGATTCCGTACATTCGTGCCTAAAGATGGAACAGTATATAAAGTTTTGGAGGAAGATTAAATGTACAGTAAATTACAGGACGGAAGCTTTATGGTCTGCGGAGCATTGCCAAAGGACGCCGAATATAAACAGGTGGGACAGAACAACAGCAGTTTAACAAAATTCGGAGTAAAGGTTGGTGAAAAGCCTTCCGCAAACGCTAACGAAAAGCCTCAGGCGATATGGACAAACTGCGAATGCTGGCACGCTGTTGCAAGAGCTGCAATGAATTTCAAAAAAGGTGATGTTGTCCTTGCAGTCGGCAAAATTGTTGTAAATGAATACGAGGGCAAACAGTATAAAAATCTTGTGTGCGAATTTGTCATGAAGATGCAGGAAAACAAGCCTGTTATAGCTGAACAGACAACGCTTGACGGCTTTAAGCCGAGCGGTATACCTGACCTCTCGGAATATGAAATACTCTCAGACGGAGAAGCACCTTTTTAAATTTTCTGTAAACAATTTCGTGTGATTTGCACGTTTATGTGCAAAATCATGCGGAATTCAGACTATTAGTGAAGGGAAGTGAAATTTATGGCGG
>JBJEQS010000141.1:0-2893 GCA_051881875.1 Oscillospiraceae bacterium | reverse complement strand
TATAAGCCGCAGTAAGTATCATTTTGCGCCTGTAGTTTCCCAAATCATTACACTTATTGAAAAAATCACCGTTGGTGAGAAAACATATGTTGAACCCAACAAAGTAGTTCAGAAAGTGAAGATTTACTATAAATTTGTCGGACTTGTCGGCAAGTGTGAGTAAAATGAAAAGTGGGTCACTTTAACGACGGGTGGGGGAGCCACATCGGATAAATCCGAACTCTGTAAAGGGTTCGGATTTTTTTGTTTTCTATCCTGGGAAGGCTGTGTTTGGTGTGGTTGTCAGAGTATGAGAATAGTATTGTGGTCCGGGCTTTATGTCCCGGGCCACGTTTTTTGAGGGGAAAATAACATCATAAACTCAGTATTTCAAAAATATTTCTCTTGAAAAAAATCGAACAATATGCTATATTGAAAAAGATAACATTCGAAAGGAGCGATATCTCTTGAATTTTGATGATATATACAGAGAATATTTTGGGCGGATATTGAGTTATTGTTATGCAAAGCTAAAGGATCGTAAGTTGGCAGAGGACTGTGCGCAGGACGTTTTTCTTGCGTTTCACAAGAAAATGCCCTGCTTAAAGCTGACCGTAAATATTGAAGGGTGGCTCTATAAGGCGGCAAAATATCAGATAATGATATACAATCGCAAGCAGAAAAACGATATTTCCCTTGAGACGCTGACAGACGAGAACCAGCCCTATTCCGATGATGTTCAGCCTGAGGAAAACATTTTTGACGGGATAATTAACGATGACGAGTTCAAAACCTTGTCCGAATTTTACATATCGGGGGAGAGCATAGAAACAATTGCAAAGAATAACAGGCTATCTACCACCGGAGCATATCAGAGAATACGGCGCATAAAGCAGAAAATATTACAAAATGCCGACAAGCTGCACAAGTATAATGAAAAATAATTGTGGATTTATACAAACTTTATTTTTGCTGTCAAAAAACAAGACTTATTTGATGTATAGTATTATGAAAGGACTTTTGAGATGAATACATTATCAAAAAAAGACATTATATCAAGGGTGCTGAGTGAGGATCCTGCAGATACCCTTCTGTCTGCCGAGGAGCTTGAAGCTATGCTTGACAAGGAACTTTCCAAGCCTGAAAGTGAAATTGACTTTGGTCTTGTGAATGAATTATCCGCCGCTGTAAACGAAGCATTGGAACAGAATACGAATCATATTGATGTTGAAAGCAAGCTTAACGAGCTTAAAGCAATGGAAGCCGCCGAGAAGCGCCGTTTCCGTATGCCCAAGTGGTCGGTCGGATTGATTGCCGCTTGTCTGGTGCTTGTGTTCGGAAACATTTATACCGTAAATGCGTGGAATATGAATGTGTTTTCGTTTATTGTGGAGTTTACCAAGGATGGAGCTGTCATTGATTTCAGCAACAGAAATGATGAAATCAATATTCCGGTCAGTGATGATGACCCATATGGCATTCTTGCCGTATGTCGTGAAAATGGGATAAACATTGAAACTCCGTATTATCTGCCGGATGGCTTTGAATTAACTACACTACAAACAGAGCCTGATGAAAGATATGTCTGTATGACTTATAAGAGAAGCAAACGAGATAAGGCATTTATAAGTATGACTTTTCAACCTTATATTGACCATATCTTTATTCCAAGTGATGAAAACAACTTCTCTGAGATACAGATAAACGGACACAGTGCGATAATGTCAAGAGAGGATAATCAGATGATAGTTGTTTTCGGCTCGGGGGATAGTATGCTGACACTTATGACTCAGGATGTGGACTATGATGAATGTGATAAGATCATAAGCGAAATACGGTAAAGGTATTGAAGAAAAAATATATATCCTAATATTATGGAGGAGCATTTATGAACAAGAGAAAATATGCGTCTATTATTCTTTCGGCACTCTGCCTTACTGCCTGCGGAAATAAATCTGTGGACGAACAGAAAACTACTACTGTGGAAAGCACGTTGATTTCGGAAGAAACGACCACCAAGGCTTCATCTGCCGAAATAACAGTAGATGAAGAAAACGAGATTGTTATTCTTCCCGATGAGGAGGCAATTGAAGAACCATACGAACCCGAAGAAACAGTCCCGACTTATGACACAGGCAATCCGGAGGAAGGTCTTGTATATTTTGTTCAGCCAAGCATAATGCTGTATCCGAGATATAAAGTGCTAGATGAGTGGGAATGTCGTGACGGTGAGGTAATGGGTGATTATGATTATCATTATTATGGGGAATGGAAGTACAGCAAGGAGCTTATATTCGTATTCTCCAATTTTTCTTCCGAACCTATGACCGTTGACAGCATACAGATCGTTCGTGATTCAGACGAAACACCAATGACCTTTACAAATGGCTCGGACACACTTGACATAAATTTTACCGTTCAGCCGTTACATAAGACAGATTATCTTCTTAAGTCGGAGGATTTCGATTATTCCGCTTGTGAGTCCGGTATTTATCGCACTGTCGCTGATATTAGCGGTGAGAAGGTTGAATTCAAGTTTTTTATAAATAATACGGAGCTTTATTCTGAAAAATACATATCAGAAACCGATACTGTATGGGATGAAAATGACAATCGTGTTCCCTATGAATATGATGTGTTCGCTCCAACATTTCTGACTGAGGAACAGCAAAAAATCTTCGCAAAAGCACAAGGTGTTATGAGTGATTGGTTCTGGTGCAGCAGATATATGGAACCGGAATACGCCGATACCCACACTCCCGATGAATTTATGCAGAGGCTTTACAGCGTTTTTACAAAGGAATATGCAGACGAGCTTTCAAAAATCTACATTGACGAAAACGGAAATTTTGTTAGCATAGGCGGTGACAGAGGCAGTAACATAAGTTATTACGATCATTGCTTTCTTCCTGTT
>JBJEQS010000140.1:0-2893 GCA_051881875.1 Oscillospiraceae bacterium | reverse complement strand
ACTTTTATTTTAAGGATTTATTTGATTTTTATTTTTCATCGAACTCACGTTAATTAAAATTTAAGGAGGTAGTTTTTATGAAAAAAATGATTGCTTTTATCTCTGCATTATGCATTACATTCATACCATTTGAATGTACATCAGCCAATTATGAAAATAATTTTGCAGTTACTGCATCAGCTGCAAGTCAGAATGTAGTTGAGGACGACATAACCTATACTGTATATGATGATGAAGCCATTGTTTCAAAATACAGCGGTGACAGTGAAAATGTAACAATAAAATCCGAAATAAACGGGCGACCTGTAACAAAAATGTTTTCCACCGCATTCAAAGGCTGTACATCAATCAAATCAGTTGAACTTCCCGATACCATGACAACTCTCTGCTCAAATGCATTCAGCGGCTGCATCAACCTTGAATCTGTAAAGCTTCCCGCAAATCTCGAGGTCATTTCAAACAGAGCTTTCTATAATTGTTCTGCTTTAAAAGAAATACAACTCCCTGAAACCTTAACCACCATTGAAAATAATTCATTCTTAGGCTGTACATCACTTACAGAATTAATTATCCCTGACAATGTAACAAAAATAGGAGATTTTTCATTCAGAGACTGTTCAGCGTTGGAATCGGTCAAGCTTCCTTCAAAGATTACTGAAATTGCACAATGGACATTTGCTGAATGTTCTTCACTTAAATCCATAACAATCCCTGACGGCGTTACAATACTGGGAGATTGTGTTTTTGATGAATGTTATGCTCTTGAAGAAGTTATTATGCCCGATTCAGTAGAAATTATAGGACAAAATACATTTTGCTGTACCAATATAAAAAGTATAAAACTTTCAGAAAATCTGAAAAGTATAGACTTCGGGGCTTTTCAGAATTCAAAGCTTGAAGAAATAACTATTCCTGACTCCGTACAAACAATAAAATATGGTGCATTTCATCACTGTAAATCATTAAAAAATGTAATTCTTTCTGAAAATATTACGGAATTATCCGATGAAGTTTTTAATTGCTGTTATGAACTGGAAAGCGTAAAACTGCCCGAAAATCTTGAAACAATCGGAGCAGGAGCATTTGCACTGTGTATAAATTTAAAGGAATTAAATCTTGGGAAAAATGTTGAAAAGATTTATCCTAATGCCTTTGTAAGATGCGATAATGTGGATATTACGGTTTCAGAAGAAAATCCATTTATTATGGCTGAAGATTCAGTGATATTCAGCAAGGATAAAACAAAGCTTATTGCCGGCTATACATATAAAGGCTCATCATATAAGCTTCCGGAGGAAACTGTTGAAATCGGCGATTTTGCATTTTTAAACAAAAACAGCAGCACTACTGAAATAATCCTCAATGATAAGCTTGAAAAAATCGGCTATCAGGCGTTTGCTTACTGTCAGCTTGAAAATATTAATTTCCCGTCATCACTTAAAACAATAGAGCCATTTGCTTTTGCATATAATAATTTTACTGAACTGAATTTAAATGAGGGATTAAAAACAATAGGCGTATGTGCATTTGACAACAATATCAGTCTGAATAAAGTAAATCTGCCGGAATCACTTGTAAGAATAGACAAATATGCATTCATTGACTGCGAATCACTTAAGGAAATCACTGTGCCGTCTAATGTAAGAAAAACAGGTAATTACGCATTCGGATATTCCCGTTATGATTTAATAGAAGTTTCGGATTATCAAAAAAATGAGGAAAATAATGATAATGATTTTGATTATAATTTCCCACCCTCTTATCATTATGCTTCATATATTGAGGATTATGAAGATTATGACTATTTCTACGGCACAACCAAAGTAAACGACTTTAAAATATCAGGATATACGGGAAGTGCCGCTGAGAAATATGCGGAACAGAATGAATTTGAATTCATACCGCTTGGTGAGGCATTTTATACAGGTGATATTAATGATGATAAAAATATTGATACACTGGACGCACTGAAGATTCTTCAGATTATAATAGGAAATGATGAGATTACTCCTGAAAATTTCAAATATGCCGATGCAGACAATGACGGAGAAATTACATCACAGGATGCTTTGATGATACTGAACTATGCCGTTGGAAATATTGAGGAAATATAATTAATGCAAATTCCACAGGTTTATTTTTCAGGGGCGAATGAGTTCGCCCCTTTTTTACCGGTATTTTCGTTGCTTTATTTACTTATAAGATTTTATCTTTTTACCGCTGAAAACATACTTCTGAATCCATTTTCAAGTTTGCTTATTAAGTCTGATGCTTCTTCTTTTTCAAGTGGTCTTATTTCTGTAACTCTGCCGTTTTCAATTATTATTCTCTCCATTATATTCACCTTCTTTCTTCAATGAGTTGAAATTACTTTCCGAAAATAAATGTAAATACTGAGTTGATTGTCATTAGCTTCACCGCCTTTCATTATATAATACTGACCGATTGCTGACGTTTAAGTGATAAATTTATTTTGTGAGATACATTTTAATCATTTTTTTGAAGTCATTAAATAATTGTGCAAATATTTCGTAGTTAAAAGAATCGGACTGTTGTGTTTCATTTTCGTTTGGAGTTGTTTTCTGGAATTCATTCATATTATTCACCTCCTTTTATTATGGAATTTCTGTTTTCTTACCATGAAAAACTGATATCTATTCTCGGCATATCTCTCACCGCCTTTCACTATATAATACTGACCGATTGCTGAGTTTAAGTGATAAATTTATTTTGTGAGATAGATTTTAATCATTTTTTTGAAGTCATTAAATAATTATGCGAATATTTTATAGTTAAAATAACGTGAGTTCGATGCATTATTTTTGTAGGGGCGACCAATGGTCGCCCGTTGTGTTTTTTGAAAAATTATATTGTTTCTGTTCTGCGAACTGCG
>JBJEQS010000139.1:0-12585 GCA_051881875.1 Oscillospiraceae bacterium | reverse complement strand
CAAAGTGAATTAATAAAGCAAAGTAACGAAACCAAAAGTTTTTGCCCAGCTTTTTGCGGCAAGTTGCCGCCTCCTATTTTTAGTCAATATTTTTCTTTATGTTGGTCAGTTATATGCAACTTACCTGACAAATAACCATGTATCAACATAAAAGCGGTCGGGTAGGTACAAAGTGAATTAATAAAGCAAAGTAACGAAACCAAAAGTTTTTGCCCAGCTTTTTTCAAAAAGCTGTCGGTTTCCAAAGGCAGAGCCTTTGGTCGCTGTTTACAGCGAAATGGGGGTGCGGGGGCGGCAGCCCCTGCCCAATCATCGTTCAAAAGAGTTTTTTGTCAAACTTTTTCCAAAAAAAGTTTGTGCGAACGAAGTTCGCAGAACAGGAACAATAAAATTACCAGCAGACCATAAAATACAGCCGCAATGCCCATATTATACGAGCGTGGCGGCTGTCATTCTTATTTTCTTTTAAGAAGTATATCAATTGATTTTTTATCAGCAAGATACATTGACACAAGATATATAATTCCTCCGCAGAGTATGGATATTATGGTATTATCAGTTATATCAGCCATAAGCAAGGCTGTGACGGCACATAAAATTCCGCAGTAAAATGATGGAATCATCAGCTTAATCACATTAAGCCTTATGCCTGTATGTTTTCTGAATTCGTATAATGACAGAACAAGTATGAGCAGATAGCATAAATCGGTTGCAATGCCTGCACCTGATATGTTTATGAACGGTATCGGGATAAAGAGTATATTTCCGATAAATTTTACTGCCACGCCTGCAAGCATTATTTTAACAGGTATATCCGCCCTGCCTGTTGCCTGAAGCATACTGAATACCGGATAAGATACTGCAAGCATGATAACTCCGATTCCAAGCACTGCAAGACTGTCTGAAGCAAGCTGTATTTCTGAAATCCGTTCGGGATAGAGCAGTTTAAGTATGCGTTCCGAAAGAGCAGTTATTCCTATTCCGGAGGGAACTGCAAGGAATGATGTTACCTTGATTACATCTTCCGAATGTTTTTGTACCATTTCAGTATCCTTTGAAGTCCAAGCCTCTGTTATGGAGGGGAAAACGCCTTTTCCGAACATATTTGTAACTGATGGTACAAGATTGAATACAGTTACTGACATACCGATAAATGAGCCGTATGCAAAATTTGCAAAGCCGTCAATGCCTGTTTCGGAAAATGCGGAGAATTTTTCGCTGAAATATTCCGGATAATTCAAAGCGGCTTTATTCATGCATTTTATGATTGTACCCAAATCTATAAGAGAGGTAAGATTAGTTACAAGTGAGCCGACAGCTATCGGAACAAGTGTTGAGAAAAGTGATTTTACAGCATATTTTGCTGAAAATTTATATGCATCATTCTGTATATCCGATTTGCTTATGCCGTCACCTCTGATTATATGGCGGAATATCAGATACAATGCACCTGCCATTGTGGAAACGGATACTCCGGCAACTGCACCTGCGGCGGCGATTGCAAAACTATCGTATCCCTTGAAATACATCATTATGGTATCTGCATGATTTAATATATATCCGCACAGAAAAAGTCCTGCCGCAAGCTTCACAATGCCCTCAACGACCTGCGAAACGGCTGTCGGATACATATTCCGCAAGCCCTCATAATGACCTCTGTATGCCGACATGACACAGCCGAAAAATATTGCAGGAGCAGTTGCTAGTACAGCATAATATGAGTCGGGGTTGTCAATCACATAATATGCGAAAGGCTTTGCGGCAATCACGATTATAAGTGAGCCGACAAGTCCGATTATGCTGAAATAAAACAGTGAAATCCGTCTGAATTTTTTAATGCTTCCATGCATACCGAGTGCTGAATATTCAGCGGTCTGTTTGGCGGCGGCTGTTGACATACCCGTGACAAAGAATGCATATACAGGCATGAAAAGTCCATATGCACTGCTGAAATATCCCATGCCCGTACCGCCGAGCATATTTGTGAGAGGTATTCTGAAAAGTGCCGCAATAATTTTTGCTATGATTACCGATGCAATCAGTATAAATGAGCCTTTGAGAAATCCCTGTTTTTTCAATATATCACCATACTTTCTGAGCTGTAAATGAAATTTTCTATGGTTTTATTGCCTTTTATATAAATTTTATGTTGCCGAATCATCAAATATGTGCTATAATGATAAGCAGATGTTAAAAACATTTAAGTGAGGTTTTAATTTATGGAATTTAATTTTTCAGATAAGGTTTCAGGTCTTAAAGCATCAGCTATAAGAGAAATTCTGAAATTTACATCAGACCCCGAGGTAATATCATTTGCGGCAGGAAATCCTGCACCGGAGGCATTCCCTGTTGATTTCGTAAGCAGAATATCAGCAGAACTTTTAAGGGATAATCCTGTACTTGCACTCCAGTACAGCATTACAGAGGGATATACACCTCTGCGTGACCTTCTCAAAAACAGACTTGCAGGACTTAACTGCTTTACAAGCGGCAAAGATGAGCTTATCATAACATCAGGAGCTCAGCAGTCAGTTGAACTCGCCTGCAAGGTTCTCTGCAATGAGGGCGATACGGTAATATGCGAAGACCCGAGCTTTATCGGTTCGCTCAATTCATTCAGGTCATACAAGACCAATCTCGTAGGAGTTGAGCAGGACGAGGACGGAATAAATCTCGAAAAGCTTGAAAAGGCTTTAAAGGAAAATCCGACCACAAAGCTTATATATGTAATACCTAACTTCCAGAATCCGACAGGCAGAACAATGTCATGGGAAAAGCGTAAAGGGGTATATGAACTTGCATCAAAATATGATGTTGTTATAATCGAGGACAATCCGTACGGTGACCTCAGATTTGCAGGCGAGGACGTTCCGTCAATCAAGACTATTGACAAGGATAACAGAGTTGTATATGTATGCAGCTTTTCAAAAATTCTTGCCCCCGGTCTGCGTGTGGGATATGTTTCAGCACCGTCTGAAATCGTAAACAAAATGATTGTCTGCAAGCAGGTTGCCGATGTACATTCAAATATATGGGCACAGGCTATATGTGAACGCTTTATGAGAGAATGTGACCTTGATGAACATTTTGCAAAACTCAGAAGCATATACAAGTCAAAATGTACACTCATGCTTGACTGCATGGAAAAGAATTTCTCAAAGAAAATTACATACACAAGACCGCAGGGAGGACTTTTCATCTGGGCAACACTTCCTGAGGATTGTGACATGATGGGATTCTGCAAGAGAGCCGTTTCGGAATTCAAGGTTGCGGTTGTTCCGGGTACAGCATTTACAATGCATGAAACCGATAAAACATCATCATTCAGACTTAATTTCTCGACACCGACAGATGAACAGATTATCAAAGGCTGTGAAATGCTCGGAAAGCTTTCGCACGAAATGTTTGACAGATAGCGGCAAGCGGCAAGTTGCCGCCGATTTGTAGAATGGTCGGGTAGATAAAAAGCGAACCAATCAAGCAAAATCCGAAAGAAAAAGTTTTTTGCCCAGCTTTTTTTCAAAAAAGCTGGTGGTTTCCAAAGGCAAAGCCTTTGGTCGCTGTTTACAGCGAAACGGGGGTGCGGGGGCGAAGCCCCTGCCATTAAATCGTTAAAAATTTTTTTGGCAACCTTTTTATAAAAAAAGGTTGGGCGGCTTTCATCCGCCTGATGAAGTTCCCAAAAAGCCGCAACGGGCGAACACAGTTCGCCCCTGCATAGTAAAAAGTTTGTGTGGCTTTCAGCCGCCTGATGAAATTCCCAAAAAGCCGCCTGATGAAATTCCAGAAAAGCCGCGACAGGCGAACGAATTTCGCAGATAAATCACTATGTTTATTATACGGATTTTACCGTAAAATATATTTTATTAATTTATGTATATGAAAGGAATTTTTTAATATGGCTAATATGAGAAGACGTTCTGCATTGGACAGATATGCAGTAACAGAAAAATATCTTTACGCAAGAGCAAAGGCTCTTACACTCCGTCCTAATGCTCTCGGAGTAAAGCTTTCAGCTGATAATCAGGTATACGGTGCAGTTATTGATATGCCTATGGGTTCTACACTCGGAACTCTTGTATGTCTTGCAAACGGTACTGCAAACCTTTATTTCAATGACGGCAACGGCGTAATCGGTGAGGCTTCAAAATACAGAAGCGTATCAAACGTTTCACGCTCAGTCATAGCAAGCATGACACAGGTGCTTCCGGTTTGTGAAAGAGTTATAGAATTTGACCTTCCGGCAGCTAATAATTACTATGTATATCTCCTTACAAGAAAGGGCATATACAAGACATCATTTGACCCGTCAAAATTCAATGCATCACCAAATGATGAAAAGACAAAAATCCACAGATTTGCATTCTTCCTCACACAGAAGGTTCTTGCTGAACTCAAAACTGCTCAGCTCAAGGATAACAAGGCTGCAAACAAATAACAAACAGGAGTTTTTTTAGTATGAACAATGATAAAAAAGTGATTTTCAGCGGTATTCAGCCGACAGGTACATTCACACTCGGAAATTATATAGGTGCAGTACGCAACTGGGCACCTTTACAGGAGGAATATAACTGCATCTACTCAATTGTAAATATGCATGCTATTACTGTAAAACAGGACCCGACACAACTCAGGAAAAATACTCTTGACGCATATGCACTGCTTATCGCCTGCGGAATTGACCCTGAAAAATCCATTGTCTTTATTCAGAGCCATGTTCGTTCACACGCTGAAATGAACTGGATACTTGCCTGCTCCACACAGTTCGGTGAGCTTTCCAGAATGACTCAGTTCAAGGACAAGAGCCAGAAACACGCTGATGATGTAAATGCCGGTCTTTTTACATATCCCGTACTGATGGCAGGGGATATTCTTGCATATAATGCCGACCTCGTACCGATAGGCGTTGACCAGAAACAGCATCTTGAGCTTGCAAGAAATATTGCTCAGAGATTTAACAGTAAGTATAACTGCGACCTTTTCACAGTTCCCGAACCATTCATACCGAAGCTCGGTGCAAAGATAATGTCACTTCAGGACCCTGAAAAGAAGATGTCCAAATCCGATGAAAATCCGAATTCCTGCATACTCATTCTTGATGACAAGGATACAATTATCCGCAAATTCAAGCGTGCCGTTACAGACAGTGAAGCGGAGGTTTGTTACAGAGAGGGCAAGGCAGGCATAAACAATCTTATGACGATATATTCAAGCGTTACAGGAAAATCATTTGAGGAAATTGAAAGAGAATTCTCCGGCAAGGGATACGGTGATTTCAAGCTTGCTGTCGGTGAAGCTGTTGCAGACCATCTCCAGCCTGTAAGAGATAAGTTCGCACAGGTTTCCAAGGATAAGGAATATCTTAAATCATGCTATACCAGAGGTGCTGAACAGGCTCTCAGAATATCACAGAAAATCGTTGCAAAGGCTTACCGAAAAGTAGGTTTTGTTGACAATGAACTGCGATTTTAAGCGGTTTGTTTCGTAGTAATAAACATAATAATCATTTTTTATGATTATTATTTAATAAATTTCACAAACTTATTGAAAATACCTTGCTTTTTATCCGGTTTTAATGTACTATAATTATGTTTGATGCTTATAAATAAAGGAAAGAGTTCATTTTTATGGTTGATTTTGTACAGAAGGATTCATATGATATTAACGATTTAATCGGGATTATAAAAATCCTCAGGAGCGAAAACGGCTGTCCTTGGGATATGGAACAGACGCATAAATCTATAAAAAGCGATTTTATAGAGGAAGTATTTGAAGCTGTCGAAGCCATAGACCTTGAGGATACAGAGCTTTTAAAGGAAGAACTCGGCGATGTTCTTTTGCAGGTGGCATTTCACTGTCAGATTGAAACTGAAAACAATAATTTCGGATTTGATGATATATGTGACGGAATATGCAAAAAAATGATTATCCGCCACCCTCATGTGTTCGGAAACGTCACAGTTTCAGGCACAGGAGAAGTCCTTAAAAACTGGGATAATATCAAACAGCAGACAAAGGGACAGGATACATATGCCGAAACTCTTGAAAGCGTTGCAAAATCACTCCCTGCACTCATGCGGGCTCAGAAAGTCGGCAAACGTGCCGCAAGGGCAGGTATGGATTTCAAATCAGCTGAGGATTCTATGAAATGCATGGACGGCGAAATAACAGAGCTTTATGATGCATTACATAACGGTACTCAGGCTGAAATAGAAGAAGAACTCGGAGATGTGCTTTTCTCATGCGTCAACACTGCAAGACTGCTCGGAATAGATGCCGAACAGGCTTTGACGGCTGCTGTGAACAAGTTCATAAAACGCTTCACAGAGACCGAAAGGTTAACAAGGCTTAATGGGATTGATGATATGAAATCCCTTGGCATAGATGAGCTTGATGTCTACTGGCAGAAAGCAAAAGAAAGCTTGGATTAATTAAAGCTGAAAAATTATACGGAGGTAATTATCAATGACTAAATCAGAATTAATAACACTTGTTGCTGAAAAAGGTGAATTCTCAAAGAAAGATGCTGAAAAGGCTATTAATGCTGTAACAGGTGCTATCACAGATGCACTCATCTGCGGTGAAAAGGTTCAGCTTATCGGATTCGGTACATTTGAAGTTCGTGAACACGCTGCTAAGAACGGTATCAATCCTAAGACTAAGGCACCTATCACAATCCCTGCAAAGAAATCTCCTGCATTTAAAGCAGGCAAGACTCTTAAAGACGCTGTAAACTGATTGCTTTTATAAAATAAACAGTAATATTTACACTTGTAAGTAATTGCATCGTGTTTTTATGGGGTACGTTTTCCTTGCCGAAAGCGTACCCGTTATTTTACTGTTATATCAGTAAAGCATTATTCTGAAAGGAGATTGATATTTTTTATGCGACTTGATAAATATCTGAAAGTCACAAGACTCATAAAAAGAAGAACTGTCGCAAATGAAGCGTGTGATGCAGGTAAAATCCTTGTAAATGATAAAATCGCAAGAGCTTCATA
Organism: Oscillospiraceae bacterium; assembly: GCA_051881875.1. Lineage (GTDB taxonomy): Bacteria > Bacillota > Clostridia > Oscillospirales > Ruminococcaceae > UBA5884. The sequence continues at coordinate 5,584 of JBJEQS010000139.1, read as the reverse complement.
TGATGTTAAAATCAATGATATAATTACCATAAATCTCGGTGCAAAACCGTTGAAAGTGCAGGTTCTCAATGTCACCGAATATGCAACAAAGGAAAATGCAGACAGTAATTATAAAGTTATCCAATAAATATTTGAAGGGAGGACGCAGATAGTTCCATAAATATGGAGCAGACTGCTGATGATATTATGAAACTTGGTATGGTTGGACTTCCGAATGTCGGAAAGAGTACGCTTTTCAATGCTCTTACAAATGCAGGTGCAGAATCGGCAAATTATCCTTTCTGTACAATTGAAAAGAATGTTGGTATAGTATCAGTACCCGATGAACGTCTTGACAAGCTTGCTGAAATGTATGAGCCGGACAAGTTCACTCCGGCAACTCTTGAATTCGTTGATATAGCAGGACTTGTAAAGGGTGCTTCAAAAGGAGAAGGTCTTGGAAACAAGTTCCTCGCTGATATAAGAGAGGTTGATGCAATAGTCCATGTTGTAAGATGTTTTGAAAGCATTGATATTATCCATGTTGACGGCGAAATAAATCCGGCAAGGGATATAGAAACAATAAACCTTGAACTTATATTCTCGGATATAGAGATGGTTGAAAGACGCATTGACCGCACTAAAAAGGCTCTTAAAGGAGATAAGTCGCTTCAGGCAGAGGTTGATTTCCTCGAATCCCTGAAAGCACATCTTGAAGCAGGAAAATCTGCACGTTCATATCCTATGACCGATGAAGAAAAGGATATGCTCAAATCAACTCCGTTACTCTCCGCCAAACCTGTAATATATGCGGCTAATATGTGTGAAGATGATTTCAGAAACAATATTGAAACAAATGAGAACTATAAGACAGTATGTGCAATAGCAGCAGAAGAAAAATCAGCCGTACTTCCTATATGTGCACAGATTGAAGCTGAAATATCCGATATGGACGATGAGGATAAAGAAATGTTCCTGAGCGATTTGGGACTTGAAGTATCAGGACTTAACAGAATTATCAAGGAAGGATATGCACTTTTAGGACTTATCTCATACCTCACAGCAGGCAAGCAGGAGGTAAGGGCATGGACTATTACAAAGGGTACAAAAGCTCCTCAGGCGGCAGGAAAGATACATACAGACTTTGAAAAAGGCTTTATTCGTGCGGAAGTAATATCATTCAATGACCTTATGGAATGTGGCAGTATGGCAGCAGCAAAGGAAAAAGGTCTTGTAAGACTTGAAGGAAAAGAATATGTTATGCAGGATGGAGATATAGTTCTTTTCAGATTTAATGTATAAGCGGCAAGTTGTTTCTTCCAGTTTTGAGCATTATATTTATTTTGCGGTCGAGCCATAAGAAAAAATTTTATAAGTAAATAAAGCAACGAAACTTTTAGTTTCGTTGCTTTATTTACTTAGCCGCTATTGGATAATTCCATAGCAAAGCTTCCATGCAATTATTCTGATAACACTTGTATTAAGACGTTCCTCAGAAATCATACCTGTTTCAGCCGCTTTTACAACAGCCGGAATAGCAGTTTCATAGTTTGATGTGCAAAGTATGTCATTTCCGGCATATACTGCATTAAGGCAGGCATCAACCTCATTGTAAATATCTGTAACAGCAGACATTCCAAGGTCATCAGTCATTATAAGTCCTGTAAATCCAAGATTTGAACGAAGAATATCATGTACATTTTCGGAAAGAGATGCAGGATTATCAGCGTCCATACAGGTTACTGTGTTATGATTTACCATGATAACAGGAGCATTTGTCTTAATTCCCTCGATAAACGGCAGGAAATCCTTTGTATTGAATTCCTCAAATTCACGCATATCAGTTGATGAAGCAATATGGGTGTCACGATTTGAGCCATATCCCGGAAAATGTTTCAGAACGCAGGTGATTTTTGATTCATTATAGGCTCTTACACAGACTTTTATATATTGGCTTGTATCCTGTGCATTTTTTCCGAATGACCTTGAATATATATAATCATAGGAACTTTCACTTACATCGGCAACGGGAGCAAGATTTACATTTATGCCGAGATTACGCAGAAATTCGCATTTATCTTTTGTATCACGCTGAATTTCATCAAGACCGCCAATCTGATATATAAGCTGAGGTGAGGCATAAGGGGCGGTTCTGAACTGAGGATACTGACTTATTCTTACAACCTCGCCGCCCTCCTCATCGCATGAAACAGCCATAGGATAAGCGGAAGCCTCCTGAAATGCAGAAGTGAGTATCTGCATGGAGTATGGGTTGGAATTTTCAAAATGATTTGCAAAAAGGACGTATCCGCCGGGATTATATGTTTTTATGGTTTCAATGGCGGCGGCTTCATCCTGAGGGCATCTTATCCAGAACATCTGACCGACCTTATGAGCAACAGACATGGAGTTGACTATTTCCTCGGCACGTTCATAATATTCGCTGAACACATCATATTCTGAGAGTTCGGGATATTTGTCATAGAGTGTTTCAGAATAAGGTTCAGTTTCAGCAATGGTAGTTTCAGCCGGAGTGGTCTGAATTTCAATAGTTTCCTGAACAGGCTCATTGCTCTGGCAGGCTGTGAGCAATGCACAGGAAAGGAGTATCAGGAATGGTTTAAAAATTTTCATGGTAACAGATAAAACCTCCGTTTAATATAACAAAAAGACGGGAAAAAGAAATTCCCCGTCTTTGCTGTCAGAAATAATAACAGTTATAGATTAAACTCCGTATTTATTAGTAGCAACCGGAATTCCAATACCCATAGTTGAAGTAACTGTGCATGACTTGAGGTAAGTACCCTTAGCAGCAGCCGGTTTAGCCTTTACGATAGCTTCCATGAGAGTAGCAAAGTTTTCATCGAGCTTTTCAGCACCGAATGAAGCCTTACCGATTGGGCAGTGAATGATATTTGTCTTATCAAGACGGTATTCAATCTTACCAGCCTTAGCTTCAGCAACAGCCTTTGCAACATCAGGAGTAACAGTACCTGCCTTAGGGTTTGGCATAAGACCTCTAGGACCGAGAACCTTACCAAGACGGCCAACAAGACCCATCATATCAGGAGAAGCGATAACTACATCGAAATCCATCCAGTTTTCCTTCATAATCTTGTCAACGAGGTCCTGACCGCCAACGAATTCAGCACCGGCAGCAGTAGCAGCTTCATACTTGTCTTCCTTGCAGAAAACGCATACTCTTACATTTTTACCTGTACCGTTTGGAAGAACAACAGCACCTCTTACCTGCTGGTCAGCGTGTCTTGAGTCAACACCGAGGCGGATGTGAGCTTCAACGGTTTCGTCGAACTTAGCCTTTGCATTTTTACATACAAGGTCAAGAGCTTCAACGGATTCATACTGTTTTGAAAGGTCAACAGATTTTAAACTGTCAACATATTTTTTACCGTGTTTCATTAATATTTCCTCCTATAAAGTGGTAATACTGGATTGCTTGGACGCAAAACAGTTAGCGGAAAGAGTTCCTCCCACCATTCAGAAGTCAGAAATCAGATAGTTACAGGGGAAAGAAGTCCCGCGTATTTTTTCTTATTCGTCATTCTGTTTTAATATTTTAAAAAAGCATATAAATCAAAATCAGTCAACAACGGTAACGCCCATTGAACGAGCTGTACCTTCAATCATGCTCATAGCTGTTTCAAGGCATGAAGCGTTGAGGTCAGGCATTTTCTGTTCAGCAATCTGCTGAATCTGAGCCTTAGTGATTTTAGCAACCTTAGTTTTATTCGGAACACCAGAACCGCTCTGGATATTGCAAGCCTTCTTGATAAGAACGGCAGCCGGCGGAGTCTTGGTAACGAAAGTGAATGAACGGTCTGCATAAACTGTAATAACAACAGGTATGATAAGACCTATATCGTTTTTAGTACGTTCATTGAATTCTTTTGTGAATGCCATGATATTTACACCATGCTGACCGAGAGCCGGACCAACCGGTGGAGCAGGAGTAGCCTTACCTGCTGCAATCTGAAGTTTAATATAGCCTACAACTTTCTGTGCCATATTTACTGCACCTCCATAATGTGGTAAATGGCGAGATAATCTGAAAATTATTTTATCTCTCCCACCGGAACGGAATATAGAAAGGATTTACCCGTTCCGTTATAAAAAACGGATTAATCCAGCTTAACAACCTGATTGAGATTGAGTTTAGCCGGAGTTTCACGACCGAACATTGAAACAAGAACATCAACAGTATTTTCCTCGGTATTTACATCCTGAACGATACCGACAAAGCCGTCCATAGCAGTACCTGAAACACGCACACTATCACCCTTTGCGAAATTGACTTCAACAGTGCCTGAACCTGAATCAACTCCGAGAGCAGCGATTTCTGCATCTGTAAGAGGAGTAGGTTCGGAAGCCGGACCGACAAAGCCTGTGACGCCTCTTGTATTTCTTACGATATACCATGTATCATCGGTATAAACCATTTTTATAAGAACATAACCCGGGAAAACTTTTCTTTCCACTTCTTTGGATTTGCCGTCAGTAACCTCGATAACCTTTTCTGTAGGAATTTTTACTTCAGGTATCAAATCGTGGAGTTTTCTGTTTTCAACAACTTTTTCGATATTCTGAGCGACTTTATTTTCATAACCCGAATAGGTATGTATTACATACCATTTAGCTGTATCTGACATTACTGATAATTCCCTCCTGTGTTGCGGTCATAGCGAACGGTTCATCAGCCGTTTGAAACGAGGAGCTGAAGAGCCTTGTACATAATGGTGTCAAAACCACCCACAATCACCATGAAGATGAATATTGTAACGAGTACAACGAGAGTGTTGTTGAACACCTGTTTTTTGCTTGGCCAGACAACTTTTTTGAATTCACTTTTCAAATCTCTGAAATATCTTGAAACCTTGTTGCCTGATTTAGCATTTTTGTTATTTGATTTTTTGGATGAAGCATCTTTTTTGCTGTTGGATTTCTTTTTGGAATCCTTTTTGGAAGAATCATCCTTTGCCGAGGTCTTGGTTGTTTTGATTTCTTCAGTCTTTTCAGCCTTGGATTTCTTAGCCATAAATCAACGACCTCCGCTTACTTAGTTTCCCTGTGCAGAGTATGTTTTTTACAGAACTTGCAATATTTAGTCATTTCAAGTCTGTCAGGGTCATTTTTCTTATTTTTCTTTGTGTTGTAATTGCGCTGCTTGCATTCAGTACAAGCCATAGTTAATTTAACTCTCATATCGGCACCTCCTGACGAAATACTGTTTCCGTGCGGCCTCCGGATGTAAAAATCAAGCTACGGAAACCAAACGTGTTTGCCTCCCTCTGATAAATCGTGATGTAATGAAAGAATGCGAAGAAAAAAACGCAAAAAAATACACCCCGAAAAGAGGTATTACTATTATAACACATAAATACAGCACAAGTCAAGAGGTTTTTGAGAATATTTTATAGTTTTTTAATTTGTTATTGTCGGGCAGGTAAAACGGATACAATCAAGCGGTCGGCAGGTAAAACAGATACAATTAACGTGAGTTCGACAGGTTTATTTGTGTACGGGCGAACTGTGTTCGCCAGTCTTTATTTACTTATAAATCCATAATTTCAGTTCAGCAAACTGCGTT
>JBJEQS010000138.1:0-12600 GCA_051881875.1 Oscillospiraceae bacterium | reverse complement strand
CCAAGTGCAGTCAGATCAAAACAGTCAAATATCACCGATGTATAAAGTTTGCCGTATTTTCCCTTGATCTCTGTAATATCTGTTACACATTTTTCACAGGGTGGAATTGGATAAAAAATGAGGACACAGGAGAAACGGAACTTTACTTTGAAGGTCCTATCTCTGACAGTACCTGGCTGGGAGACGAAATAACTCCGTCCCTGTTTCGTAATGAACTTGAAAAAGTCAGTGGAAATTTAACTGTTTGGATAAACAGCCCAGGCGGTGATTGCATTTCTGCAAGTCAAATCTACACCATGCTCAGAAATCACAAAAGCAAGGTTACTGTCAAAATTGACGGCATTGCAGCATCAGCAGCATCTGTTGCAGCCATGGCAGGAGATGAAACACTGATTAGTCCGACAGGTTATCTGATGATTCACAACCCTATGACTTATGCTTCCGGAAATAAGGCAGAGATGGAAAAAGCAATTGCACTTTTAGATGAAATAAAGGAAGGCATTATTAACGCATATACACGAAAAACAGGACTGAGTCGCAATAAAATATCCAAGCTTATGGACGACGAAACATGGCTGAATGCAGAGAAAGCACAACAGCTTGGATTTGCTGACGGTATCCTTTTTACTGATAAAGACAAAAAGAAATCATATCTTTCCGAAAAGGAAGAAACTGAGCCGGATGAAAAACAGATGTCTATGCTGTATTCTCCGTCAAAAACTACTGCATCACTGATGCAGAAAATATCCGCTTTAGTACCGAAAGGTGTTCCCATAAATCAGCTGGACAAGCGTCTGGCATTACTGAAATAACAAGGAGGAATTTACTATGACTATTAAAGAACTGAGAGAAAAAAGAGCAAAGGCATGGGATGATGCAAGAGAATTTCTTGATTCAAAGCGAAACGACAGCGGTCTGCTTTCCGAAGAGGACAGCAAGACTTATGATGCTATGGAACAGCAGATTGTGTCTTATGGAAAAGAAATTGACCGTCTTGAACGACAGGAAAAGCTTAGACGTGAGTTGAATGCTGCAACTACTACCCCACTTGTTTCCGTTCCCGGCACACATACAGAACAGACAGAAAAAACAGGTATTGCATCTGAAAGCTACAGCAAGGCTTTCTGGAACAATATCCGCAACCGCAACTATATCGATGTCCGTAATGATTTACAGATTGGCACTGACTCCGAGGGCGGTTATCTCTGTCCTGATGAATTTGAGAAAAAGCTGATTTCATCACTTGAAGAGGAAAATGTTTTCCGCCCCCTTGCCACAAAAATTCAGACCTCCAGCGGTGACAGAAAAATTCCGGTTATTACCCAAAAGGGTGAGGCAGTCTGGATGGAGGAAGAAGAGGCATATACCCTTTCGGATGACGCCTTCGGTCAGATTGCACTTTCTGCTTACAAGGTCGGTACTGCAATCAAGATTTCAGAAGAACTTCTGAATGATTCTGTTTTTGACCCGCCCAGCTACATTGCTAAGGAATTTGCAAGAAGAATCGGTACTAAAGAGGAAGAGGCATTTCTCATCGGTGACGGCAAGGGCAAGCCTACCGGTATTTTTGCCGCAGCAGGCGGTGCTGAAAACGGTGCGACTTCAGCAGGTGCAGCTATTACTTTTGACGATATGATGGAACTTTTCTATTCTCTGAAAAGTCCATATCGTAAAAAGGCTGTATGGCTGCTGAATGAACAGACACTTAAAGCACTCCGCAAGATTAAGGATAATAATGGAAATTATTTGTGGCAGCCTTCAGTTTCACAGGGTATTCCCGATACTATTCTGAACAGACCTTATGTGACCTCTGTGTATGCACCAACACCTGATGCAGGCAACAAGGCGATTGCGTTTGGTGACATGAGTTATTACTGGATAGCTGACAGACAGTGACGTTCCCTTAAACGTCTGAATGAGCTTTTTGCTATGAATGGACAGATCGGCTTCCTTGCATCACAGCGTGTTGATGGAAAACTGATTCTTCCCGAAGCAGTAAAGACTCTCACTATCAAAGGCACTTCCACAGTTAAGGCGTGATTTGAATGATTACTCTTAAAGAAGCGAAAAATTATCTGAGGGTGGATTATGATGAGGACGACAAGCTGATTTATAATCTGCTCTCCACATCAAAGCGTTTGGTTATGGACGTTGGCAGAATGTGTCAAGAAGATTTTTCTGTAAATGAAGATACTGTGCGGACAGCTGTGCTGTTCGCACTTGGGTATCTTTATGAAAATCGAAGTAATCCTGATTACAAAAAGCTGACGCTCAATCTTAGGTCGATACTTTTTGCTCAGAGAGAGGGTGTTATCTGATGGAAATCGGAAAACTGAATCAACGAATCACAATACTTGAACACAGAACTGTAATTGATGAAATTGGTAATTACATTACAAAATGGGAAGAAACCTTTTCACTCTGGGCAAGTGTTACTACGAAATCAGTGACAGAAACCACTGATGCAGGAGTTACAAAAGAAGTACAGAAACTTGAATTCCTGATAAGGCAAAGTCCTGCATCACTTAACAGGGGCAGTACAGCTTTCCGTATTCTGTTCAGAAACAATATTTATGATATCACAGGAATTACACCTTATTACGACCATAACAGCTATATGAAAATCGAGGGTGAAACGAGAATGGTAGGTAATTTCTATGACATCAATTGATAACCTTGCTGATGAAATTATGAAAGGTCTTACTGAATACGCTGACCTTACAGATGAAAGCATGAAGAAAGCTGTCCGAAAGACAGCAACGTCTGTTAAGAAAGAAATTTCTGCCAAGGCTCCTGAAAAAACAGGAGCCTATGCAAAAAGCTGGACAGCAAAAAAGACAAAAGAAAACAGCCATTCACTTGAAATGACTGTACATTCAAAAAACAGATATCAGCTGGCACACCTTTTGGAGAAAGGCCACGCCAAGCGTGGCGGTGGCAGAGTGTCGGGCAGACCGCATATTGCTCCTGCCGAAGAAAACGGAGTACAAATGCTTGAAAAACTAATCGAGGAGGCGTTATCATGACTTACGAGCAGATTTACGAAATTATGGAGGAAATGGGACTGCCTTTCGCCTATCATCATTTTGCAGAGGGTGAAAGTCCAGCTCCTTCATTTCTGATATTCCTTTCTCCCGGAGAGAATACATTTTCAGCTGACAATTATATGTATTTCAGCTTTAAACAGCTGGATATTGAACTATATACAGACATTAAGAATCCTGAACTTGAATCACAGATAGAACAGATTCTGAAACGTCATAAAATCTACTATACAAAATCAGAAATATGGATAGAGTCGGAAAAACTCTATGAAGTGCTATACGAAACGGAGGTATAACCTATGGCAAGTAAGAAGAATAAAGTAAAATTCGGTTTGCAGAGCGTATACTGGGCAAAGATTACTGAATGGGGCGAAGACCCGGACGGTAATAAGACGGTACATGTATATGCTTCTTCAAAGCATCTTCCGGGTGCTGTAAGCCTTTCAATTGATGCAAACGGCGAAGCAGAAAATTTCTATGCCGATAACGGAGTATATTACGTTATCAACAATAATGCAGGATATACCGGTGACCTTGAAATTGCCCTTATCACCACAGAATTTGCAACAGAAATTCTGGGCGAAATACTTGATAACAATGGGGTTCTGGTTGAAAAGAATGACGGCGAACTTTCACAGTTTGCTCTTATGTTTGAGTTCCTTGGTGACAAGCACCACATCAGACACGTTATGTACTGCTGCTCTGCTTCACGTCCTGCCACGGAATCTTCAACTACCGAGGAAAGCACGGAGGTTAAGACGGAAAAGCTGACACTCAAGGCTACACCTTTGCCGACGGGTCTTGTAAAGTCAAAAACAACCGAAAGCACTTCGGATACAGTTTACAATAACTGGTTTAAGATGCCTTACAATCCAAGCACAGAACCAAAAACAACCACTACAACTAAGACTTCATAAGGATGTACAGCTATGGCTATCAAGAAAAATATTACAATCGATGGTATTGAAGTACCTTTCAAGGCAAGTGCAGCTGTACCTCGCCTTTACCGTCTGAAATTTCACAGGGATATTTACAAGGACTTTGCATCACTGAAAACAGATGTTGCAGAGGGTGATGAAAACAAAAGCGAACTTGATATTGAGAGTCTTGAGGTTTTCGAGAACATCGCATACATCATGGCAAAACACGCTGACCCTGAAAATGTTCCCGACAGCCCCGATGATTTCCTTGAAAGGTTCAACACATTCAGTATTTATGAGATTCTTCCACAGCTTATTGAACTGTGGAGGCTCAATACTGCTGTGCAGGTTGAGTCTAAAAAAAACATCGCCCGACTGACAGGCCGATGACAACTCCCCTGTTTCTCTTAAGATGCAAACAGCTCGGTCTTTCTATGACCGAGCTGGATTTGCTTACTATTGGACTTATAAATGATATGTTTTCTGAACGTGAGAATGATGATTATTCCGGTTGGCATGAACTTGCTTCGCAGAGTGATTTTGATTCATTTTAACTATATTTACATTTCATTTCTTATGATAGATTTAACATCTCTGCCCCCATACATAATTCTTATGATAGAAACCGTCAGCTCTTTATGATTTACATTGTAAAATACAAGGTAGTTGTTAACAGGAAGCTTTCTCATTCCCATACTTTTCCACGGTTCCCAATCAACTTCAACATAAGCTTCGGGTGAAAAATCAAGTTTCTTAATCGCATTTCTGATCCTGTCAATCTGACTTTTGCCGGTGTCAGGTGCTTTCAATGAGAAAGCGATATATGAGTAAATGCTTCTAAGATCATTCAGGGATTCCGGCGAGTAAATTATGCTGTAATTCATATTCCGAATTCCTCAGCAAGAATACTGTCAACTTCATCGGCGGTATATCCCTCACCATTTTTGAGGGAGTTAACACCCTTTAAGAGTTCAGCATCCAGTTCTTCTCTTGTCATTGTTCCAATTGCAGTGGGTGCAGGAAGCTGAAGTTCAAAAGGCATACCTCTTCTTAATACAATCTGACTATACATCATTTGTATAGCACTTGAAGGTGTAATACCCAGCTGCGCAAGAATTGCTTCCGCATTTTCCTTTAAATTTGTATCAATACGAGCATAAACAGGTGTTGTTGCCATATAAATCACACTCCTTTACTTGTATTATACCACACAATTATTAAAATCGCAAGCATTTGCAAGTAATATTTTTGAATCGAGGTGAACCCGCATGGCAAACAGAATAAAAGGCATCACAGTTGAAATCGGCGGTGATACCACCAAACTTTCAAAGGCTCTTGAAGGCATAAACAAAACCATAAAGAACACGCAGACACAGCTGAAAGACGTGGAGAAACTTCTGAAACTTGACCCCAAGAATACAGAACTCCTTTCACAGAAACAGAAACTTTTAGCTGACAGCATTTCTGCTACAAAAGATAAACTTGCATCGCTGAAAACTGCCGCTGAACAAGCCAATACTGCACTTGCCAAAGGTGATATCACCCAGGAACAGTATGATGCACTTCAGCGTGAGATTATTGAAACTGAACAGGAACTTCGCAATCTCGAAAGTGAAGCCGATAAAGCGTCTGATTCCCTTTCCAAAATTGGTGCGGCAGGAGAAGTTTTACAAAATGTAGGCGACAAGATTTCTGATGTGGGCGGTAAGCTGACCACCCATGTGACTGTTCCGATTATGGCGGCAGGAACTGCGGCTGTAAAGACAGCATCGGATTTTGATTCTGCAATGTCAAAGGTTGCGGCTGTATCCGGTGCAACCGGTGATGAATTACAGGCTCTTCGTGACAAGGCTCGTGAAATGGGCAGTAAGACAAAATTTTCAGCATCAGAAGCCGCTGAAGCTATGAACTATATGGCTATGGCAGGCTGGAAAACAAATGATATGCTTTCCGGTATTGACGGCATTATGAACCTTGCCGCCGCAAGTGGTGAAGACCTTGCAACTACCTCCGATATTGTTACAGATGCACTCACTGCATTTGGACTTTCTGCCGCTGACAGCGGTCATTTTGCTGATGTCTTAGCGGCGGCAAGTTCTAATGCAAATACAAATGTATCAATGCTTGGTGAATCATTCAAGTATTGCGCTCCGATTGCAGGTGCTTTGGGATTCTCCTGTGAAGATACGGCTGAGGCTCTCGGTCTTATGGCTAATGCCGGTATCAAATCAACGCAGTCCGGTACATCAATGCGTTCCATTATGACGGCACTTTCCGGTGAGGTGAAATTCTGCTCTGAAACCTTCGGAGAAATGGAGATTGCAACCACTAATTCTGACGGCTCTATGAGAGAACTTTCCGACATTTTGGCTGACTGCCGTGTTGCATTCAATCAGATGACAGAATCCGAAAAAGCAAGTGCGGCACAGGCTCTTGTCGGTAAAAATGCTATGTCCGGATTTCTTGCTCTTATGAATGCCGCACCTGCGGATATTGATAAGCTGTCCGGTGCTATTGCAAATTGTGATGGAACATCTCTTTCCATGGCTGAAACCATGCAGGATAATCTTGGCGGTCAACTTACCATTTTAAAATCACAGCTTGAAGAACTTGCTATTTCTTTCGGTGAAATTCTGATGCCTGTTATTCGTGAGATAGTAACGAAGATACAGGCATTTTTGGTTCGGTACTTCATGGGATGAAGTGTGGACGGCAATCAAGGATTTCTTTGTTGGAATATGGAACAGTATTTGTTCTTTCTTCCAGTCAATTGCTGATTTCTTCGTAAACACATGGAACGCAATATCATCATTCTTTACTGGAATAGTAACTGCCATTTATGATACAGCAGTTTCCATTTTTACTGCAGTTTATGATTTCTTTTCAGGAATCCTTACAAGCATACACGATTTCTTCTCCACGATATTCAATGCTATATGGACGGTCATTTCTACTGTATGCACTACAATCTACGATACAGTTTCAAGTATATGGAATGCAATCTACGAATTTATTTCTCCGCTGCTTGAGGCATTCAGATATTTGTTTGAAACCATTTTTGAGGCTATCCATATTATTATCAGTAATGTCATGGACTGGATTTCTGAAAAGATACAGGCTATCTGGAATGCGATTGTTGAATACATCACTCCATTGCTTGAGGGAATCAAAAACTTTTTCCAGACAATATGGAATGCAATCTCTACTGCGATTTTCACTGCACTTAGTGCAATTTCAAATACCATATCAAGTGTATGGAATGCGATATCAGGCTTTATTTCAGGTGTGATGAACACAGTCAAGTCTGTATTATCATCAATCTGGAACAGCATTTCATCTGAAACGAATACCACTAAAATCAATGCTGGAGCATTCAGATTTACTAACTTTTGTAAAATTTTTCTCCATATTGGATGGATAAATATCTCCACTAATACTTTGAAACTCTCCATGAGAATTTTTCCAATAATAATTTATCACATTGTTTTCATAATTGTTATCATAATTGTAATCATATTCCCTATTCATTTTATAAAGATAACCAGCTAAAGCTAACATTTCGTATGCCGTTCTAACTTCAGCATAACTAGCTCTTCCCTTTTTTGCATTGTTAATTGTTGATAATGAATTGTTTATAGCCATGTTTGTAAGTGTGGAAAAAAGACCCATAGTAAAAACTCCTTTTTATAATTATTCAATTTTGGTTTAAGAAAAAGAAATATTTATTTAGAATAAATAATCTATCTCACCATATTGTACATATTTTATCATTTTTTTTGTCAAGTAAATATAGCAAAAAGTATAGATTTGTAGACAACTACAAAAAATGTTTGTTAATTAGTGATAATTGCTGAAATAAAGTGACACTTATGTTCTACACACTAATCCTTGAAAACGAAACAGGTCAGCAAATTGACCTGTCCAAAACAGCAAACAGGTTCATGTTCTCAAAGATAGAGGGTTTGAACCCTCCAGCCGGAAAAATCAGCACATCAAGCTATGCAGGTATGGACGGCAGTTATCTCAATAATGCCTTTATCGAAAAAAGAAATGTGGTCATTCCTTTTGAAATGCGTGGCTTCAATATTGAAAAAAGACGGCATGAACTGTATAAAGTTGTCAAGCCGTCACGATATATCAAAATATATTACTCTACAAAAAATATATCTGTATATGCCGAGGGTATCGTTGAAACCTGCGAAATTGAGAATTTTGAAATGCTGACCAAAGGACAGATATCCATTGTCTGTCCTGATATTTACTGGTATTCAACTGAAACTCAGATTGCTGAATATTCAAGAATTACCGGAGCATTTCATTTCATTTTTCCCGATAATGATGAGCCTTTTCCGATTGGCAGATATAACACGCAGAATATTATGACAATTGTAAATGACGGTGATGAGGTCGGCTTTACTCTTGAAATCAGCGGAGGACCTGCAAAGAATCCGACTATCTACAATGCTGTAACAGATGAATATATGCAGATTACTGACGAGATTAAAGAGGGCGATGTCATCACCATAACCACGAAAACAGGCAATAAGACAGTAACCTTGGAGCGTGAGGGCGTTGTTACCAATATCATAAACAGACTTGTCAGCGGTTCTACATGGCTGACATTAAGAACTGGTGAAAACAAATTCTATGTCCGTGCATCTGATGGACTTTCAGAACTGAAAGTTCGTCTGATACACCGCAATGCGTACCTTGGAGTGTGATTTATGCAGATTGAAATATACAATATGATTCCTGTGGAGGACAAACTATCCATAACCCTTGAAGCAATATGCGACAGCTTTTCTTCACTGCTCTGGGACGTTGAATATTATTCCTGTGGTGCTTTTGAGGTGTACATTGCTGCCAGTCCGCAAAATATTGAAATCTTCCAGACAGGCAGAATTGTCGGGCGTGATGATGATAAAGAACACTTCGGACTGATTGAATCCGTTGAAATACAAACAGATGCAGAGGATGGCGACTATCTCATTGTGAGAGGTCGCTTTTTAATGTGTCTGCTTGAACGCAGAATAATCTATCCGACTGTGAATTTCACAAAGGAAACAACTTATGCAGATATAATAAAATCGGTTGTGCAATTAAATGCTGTTGTATCCGGTATGAGAAAAATTCCCGGTCTTTCCGTTGGGATTTCAACAGGTTCATGCTGAGAACATAAAACAAAACTGCAAATCAGCTATGATAATCTTATGGAATGGATTTATAAAATTTGTGAGAAAATCGGCGGTACTGCAAATATACGGCTTTCAAAAATAGCTGATGAACAATATGAAATGGTACTTGAACTTTCACAAGGTTCAGACAGGAGCATCATGCAATCTGAAAATCCACATATTGTATTCTCTGACGGATACAACAATTTACTTTCTTTTTCGTATTCTACAGATATATCAATTCAAAAGAATTTTGCATATATCCTTGGCAAAGGCGAAGGAGAAGAACGTAAACGCACTACATATTGTAATGGCAATGAACCTTCACATCTTGAACGATATGAAGTGTATGTTGATGCAAAGGATATGTCAGATGAAGAACAGATTGACGGAGAAACAAAGTCGATACCTGAGGCAGAGTATATTGAACTGCTGAAAGAAAAAGGAAAACAAAGCATTGTTGTTCCGCTGACATCATCAGAATCGCAGATTGCTGTTCAGTCAACGCAGTTTCGATACAACACCGATTATTTTGTCGGTGATTATGTAACAGTAGAACATCGCAGATTCGGTCTGCGGCAGAATAAAATACAGCTTATCGGTATGATTGAAAGTTTTGACCAGAACGGCAGAAATCTCACGCCGACATTTAAGGAGGTATAGCTTATGGCATTTTCATTCGGATTTTTCAATTCAAAAAATCTTGACAGGACGTATACTGCTGAAAATTTCTGCGATTATCTTGGCAGTATAATCTGCAATGGTATTCAGGACAATTACGGTCAGTGTTTCAAGCTGACAAATGATAAGCTTAAATTGACTATCGGCAGTGGAAAAGCATGGATTGACGGTCACTATTTTCTTTCCGATACTCCGTACACATACGACCTTTCAAGCTATGTGAACGAATCACTGGGCAGATATTTGTCAGTCGGTATATGCTGTAATACTGGTGAAAATTATCGAAAAATAGAGTTTGAAATTCTCGCCGGTACTCCTGCAACATCACCGTCAATACCGAGATTCAAGGATACAGAAACCAAAACATATCTTACGCTTTGTGCAATCAGAATTGATGCAGGTGCGACAGAAATCAAAGTGACAGATTATCGAGAAAATACAACATATTGTGGTTATGTACGCTGTATTCTCGGTAAATGCAAGGTCACAGATATGTTGTCACAGCTTGCTGAAATCACAGAGCAGATGAAGAATTACAACTCAACTATTCTTCAGTTGACTAACCAGGTGGCTGAACTGACAGCCAAAGTTGATGAAATTACGGGAGATGTGGTTTCAGTCGGCAAATGCGGTAATAACATCAACTATGTGCTTTTCTCTGACGGCAAGCTGATTCTCAAAGGTACTGGAGCAATGTTTGATTATGAAAGCAACACAAACGCTTCTCCCTTTAATGATAACCAGAATATTAAATCGGTTATTGTATCAGAAGGTATTACTGCTGTCGGTGAATATTCATTTATGTACTGTAATAATCTGAAAACCGCTGTACTTCCTACAACTCTCAAAACAATCAAGAGAAATAGTTTTATGCCGCACATTGATGAATATATGGTTCATCAAAATCTTTACGGACTTACAGAAATTACGATTCCGCCTAAAGTGACTGAGATTGCAAAGTTTGCCTTTTCTGGAACAGCAATAAAATCAGTTACAATCCCTGCATCTGTTACAACAGTCGGTGAACAGGCATTTGGTGAATGTCAGAAACTTGAAACTGTTCGTTATAGCGGTAAAATCATCAGTGACAGAATGTTTGTACGCTGTATAAAATTAAAGAACTTTACGATAACCAAAAGTACAACAGAAATTATTGGTGGCTGTTTCAATTACTGTGAAAGTCTAACACTCATTACCTATGAGGGTACTATTTCTGAGTGGAATTTAATTACAAAGCATACAAACTGGGACGGTCACACAGTAGAAACAATTGAAACTCCGCTTACAAAAATTCAGTGTCTTGACGGATATATGGAATATGACACTGATTCTAAAACATGGATTGAGGTGAAAACATGATAAAATTTCTCGTAAAAGGACAGAACATTGAAACTCTGGAATATGAAGTAATTGCAGCTAACCAGATTGCTTTTGTAAAAATACATTTTGTATTTGATAACAGCTGGAAACCGCTTCACAAGGTGGTGCAGTTCTCGCAGGACGAATTTACATACAACAGGGTTCTTGGCTTTGATGATACAAGCTGTTTGTTGCCGGCAGAACTTACTCCCGGTGCTGTGAAGATGTCACTCTTTGGATATGATGCGGCGTTAACAGAAACTGTAAGGGCAACCACCATTGTAAAAACACTGAACATAAGACCATCTGGGTTTGACGGCGAAAACAGTAATGTGCCTCCCACACCCGACCTTTATCAGCAGCTTTTACAGAAAATCAGCGAAAAAGGCGGCAATGGCAAGTCCGCATATGAAATTGCTTTAGAACATGGTTTTGTCGGTACTGAAGCTGAGTGGCTTGAAAGTCTGAAGGGCAAAGACGGTGCTGTGGGTCCACAGGGCGAACAAGGTCCACCGGGAGCAGACGGTCAACCAGGCAAAAATGGTGAACAAGGCTCACCCGGTGTAGACGGACGTGATGGTTTGGACGGTACAAATGGAAAATCAGCATTTGAAATTGCTGTGGAGAATGGTTTTGTTGGCAGTAAAACTGAATGGCTTGAAAGTCTGAAAGGTGCTGACGGCAGAGATGGAATTGACGGAAAAGACGGTGATGTAGGTTCGCAAGGTGAACAGGGTCCTCCCGGTAAAGACGGAGTTACTCCCGATATGTCTGAATATTCTACCAAGGCAGATTATGAAGATTTACAGCGAAAATTACAGTCATTGCAGGATAGTGCCATGGACTATATCTTAGGAGTTACGAACAGATGTGATTCACTTGATATTGATATTCAGGAAAAGGAAAAAGAAATACTTATCCTTGAAACCAGAATTATTGCTCTTGAAAATCACTCCGGTATCGAATATATTACTGTATTTTCTTCCGGCAATGATACTTTGCAGAAATATGGTGAGAGCATCTATACCTACTACAATGACGGTTATCGTTCACTTGCCGGATTCTCTGAAAGCTACCCTCATTTCTGCTGTTCCGAAAATGACTATTCACTTTACTTTAACCAGACCGATTTCAGTTGGGCAGGAACAGTATTTGTTCTCTGTCTGACACCTGTTGCTCTGACTTCTTCCATGCACTTGATTCTCAGCTATATAGTAGGTGCATCGCAGGATGCAGAATTCTATCTTGTGAGAAAAAATGATAAAACAGGCTCTGAACTTGCTCAGTATATCTATGAAGAAATACAAGCAGGAAATGCTGTGCCGTTATCATTCAAATGGCTTTATTCCGATACATACATTTCAGTGATGCAGTCACTTGAAAATGTACCGGATGGAGAATATTATCTTGCCTTTAAAGGCA
>JBJEQS010000137.1:0-12627 GCA_051881875.1 Oscillospiraceae bacterium | reverse complement strand
AACCTTAAATATTATTGATTTATTCATAATTTGTTTACTCATTCAAAAACCGTGTAATGTAATGATTCAGGTATTGACATTCCAATAAATATATGTTATAATCAACCATAGTCGAAAACGGAGGGGTGCTTATGCCAAGACCACAGCGTTCCCGCAAAGTTTGTGAAGAACCTGAATTTGACTTATTTTCTCCCAACGGGATACCGAATAATATTATTGTTACATTAACGGTTGATGAATATGAAGTTATCCGACTGATTGACCTTCTCCAGCTGACACATTTACAAGCTGCGAAACAGATGAATATATCACGCCCTACGGCAACCGAAATTTATAATTCAGCAAGAATTAAAATCGCAGATTGCATAGTGAACGGTAAAAAGCTTGTAGTAACAGGAGGAAATTATCATCTGTGCAGCGGCGGCATATGCGGCAGTTTATGCAGAAAGCAAAATCAGACTTCTTTATTTATCAGGAAAGGAAATAATACTATGAGAATTGCAGTAACATATGAAAACGGACAGATTTTCCAGCACTTCGGTCACACAAAAGAATTCAAATTGTATGATGTTGAAAATAATAAAATTATTAAAGAAGAAATTGTTTCCTCGAATGGAAGCGGTCATGGTGCACTTGCCGGTTTTTTATCCGTTCATAAAGTTGATGTACTTATATGCGGCGGAATAGGTGCCGGTGCTCAGAATGCACTTGCAGAAGCCGGAATAAAACTCTATGGCGGAGCAAGCGGAAGTGCTGATTATGCGGTACAGGCACTCTTATCTGGAACACTTGAATATTTCCCTGATGTAAAATGCAGCCATCACAGCAGTGAACATAACCATGAAATTCATAATTGTGGTTCGCACAGCTGTGAAAATCATGGCTGTCATTAAATAGAATTTATATAATGAAAGGTAGGAAATACTATGAAAAAATATGTATGCGAAGCTTGCGGCTGGGTTTATGATGAGGAACTCGGTGCACCTGAATTAGGTATCGCTCCCGGAACAAAGTTTGAGGATTTGCCTGATGATTTTGAGTGTCCTCTCTGCTCAGTAGGCAAGGATATGTTCAGCGAGGAAGCATAAGTAATTTCTGTTGTGAATGAATATCACCAGCAAAGAAACCACCCATAATTTATGGGTGGTTTTGTTGTATAAAAATAATTCATCAACCTCACGTTATTAATCATTTCATTATCATGTAAATCCGCAAAGCATTGAAAATGCAATAATTCCTGCTATTCTCATTTTCACATTTTACTCCCATTCAATATCAATTGAATCTATCGAATAATACTGTGCATTTTTTCCAAGTGATGCAACATCAAAATTCCATGACTCTCCTGCATCCAAATCCTCTTTAACAACCGATTTGCCTGAGCCAATAGGATTTTTAGAACTGTCAAGGAATGATACAACCATTGTGACCTTTACATTGTCAATATCAGATTTGTTCTTCAAAGTACCGCTGACATGGAGAATTCCACCATGATTGTATCCCTTTGATTCAACAACCTCTATTACATCATCAACCGATAACTGATTATTTTGATGGTCAATATAAGTTTTTGCACCTGCTCCGGCTGCCAGAAATGCAACTCCCAGAATTATTCTCACTAATCTCATTCCACTAATTCTTGCCATAAATATAACCCCCATATCATTAATATTTTTACATATTATAGCATAGAAAAACTATTGTTGTCAATTATTATCAATAAATCTCCATGGCTTATCAATCCACTCCTGCCCCGCATAATCTATCCCTACTCTTTTATCAGTCCGTATCTGAGGTCTGTAGCCATCATCTTCAATCCATATTTCAGAATTTCCGGTTATTGAAAGACCATTCAGCGATTTATCAATTTCAAGATATTTCGTAAGTTTTGCAGGACCATTATATTTACCCTCACACGCTCTTATAAGCACTCCCTGCGGCTGTTCCTTTTCCCCTGTGATAACATTCATAAGCCAGTGTATCCCATAACACAGATATACATATACAACTCCGCTTTCACGATAAAGCAGCTCCGTTCTCGGAGTGCGTCCCTTTGACGCATGACAAGCCTTATCCTCTGTTCCACGATATGCCTCTGTTTCTGTAATCCTCAACCGCTTTTCCGTACCATCATTCAGTTTATGAACAAGTATTTTTCCTACAAGGTCGGGAGCAACCTCAAGACAATCCCTGTGATAAAATTTTTCATCAAGCTTCATTTAATTAACCTCTTTATTTTAACATTAATTCGATACATTACTTTTGTAGTGGCTAACTGCGTTCTTTCGTTTGCTGATATTTTATATCAAAAAATTTTGCGGCATTCTGCCGCACAACCTTTTTTATAAAAAGGTTGCCAAAAAACTTTTTTGGAACGATTAAAGGGCGGGGGCAAGCCCCCACACCCCCGTTTCGCTGTAAACAGCGACCAAAGGCTCTGCCTTTGGAAACCGCCAGCTTTTTTGAAAAAAAGCTGGCGGCGAGTCGCCGCTTCCGGTGTTTAGTCAATATTCTTCTTTATGGCAACCAATTATATTTGACTTACCTGACATATCATATTAGGGTCAGAATAAAAGCGGTCGGGTAGGTACAAACCGAAACAATAAAACAAAATCCGAAAATAAAAGTTTTTGCCCAGCTTTTTTCAAAAAGCTGGAGGCGGCAGCTTGCCGCTTATTTTACTCTTAACCTTTCAATCAAATCTTTATCAGGAGTAATATATGCGGTCTTATAATTTGTGAAAATAACCATGCCCGGCTTTGCACCATTAGGCTTCTTGACATATCTTGCAAGACAGTAATCAACAGGCACTTGTGAAGATTCTCTGCCTCTGCTGTTATATGCCGCAATTATGCAGGCTTCCTCTATGGTTCTGTCGGGCGGTGTTTCTCCGTTGGTTACTATGATTACATGAGAGCCTGTTATATTCTGAGTATGACACCATATATCATTTTTTTCCGCAACTTTCATACTAAGCTTATCATTCTGCTTGTTGTTTCTGCCGGCAAGAATTATATATCCGTCACTCGAAAGATATTCCACAGGCTGCTGCGGCTTAGGCGGTTTTCCTTTCAGACGGCTCTTTATATATCCCTGCTCAATCAGTTCCATTCTTAACTCAATAACCTCATTTTCACTTTCGGCTCTTGTAAGCGAATCAAATACGCTGTCGATATATTCAAGCTCATTTTCACCAAGTTCAATCTGTTCAGCAAGCTTTTTCTCTGCTGTAACTGCCTTTCTGTATTCATTATAATAATACTGTGCATTCTGTGAGGGAGTTTTTCTTGTATCAAGCTTTATGGTTATCTGAGGACAGTTTTCATCATAGAAATTTTCAAGCACAGCAGTATCCATACCTTTTTGTAGTCTGTAAATATTCGATGATATAAGGTCGCCGTATAATTTCCATGTATCCTTTTCTTCACATTGAGCAAGTTCCTCTTTCTGATTGGCAATACGTTTTGCAATTCTTTCCGTTGTACTCGCAAGAAATTTGAAAAGGTCATTTGCTCTCTGTTTAAGCCTTGACATATTATCACGCTGATAATAGAACATATCAAGAGTTTTGCAGGCTGATTCCGTTTCAGATGTTATCATAAGATTTCCATACTGTGAAATTCTTATGAATGAAAAATCCTTTAAAAGACCGTTTCTGTCCTTTACTATATAATACGGATATTTCCTTGTAAGTCCGTAAATCAGACTATCAGCAGTCTGACTTATTATAAAGGTTAATCTGCCAAAATGCTCATCTGTCATATCGGAGGAATATATTTCACTTCCCTTTGAAGTATAGTACGCCCATTCTCTTGCAACTATCGGCGATATTCCCTCGAATGTTTTCATAAGCACTTTCGATAATTCCGCAGGCTTTTCATTTTTTACTGCATTAATCATATCAGCATAGGAAGCTTTCAGGAAATTAACTCTCGGAGTTCTTGGAGGAAGTTCATATATCATATTCGGGAGTACAAGTCTTTCCCTTGACATTTCCGCATCAACACGCTTTATACTGTCAATAATTCTTCCGTCCTGATTTATTACAATTATATTTGAATGTCTGCCCATTATTTCAACGGCAATAGTTATAATAACCTTGTCAGCAAGTTCATTTGTACATTCAAAATCAAAGAAAAGAATTCTTTCAAGACCGTCCTGACGTATATCAATCAGCTTTCCGCCGCTTAAATGTTTTCTTAAAAGCATACAGAACATAGGCGGAACTTTCGGATTATCAACGCTCATTTCAGTGATATGCACTCTTGCACTGTCTGCTGATGAGGACATATACAGCTTTTTTGCTCCGTTCTGAGTTCTCATGTTTATGATAATTTCTTCCCGTGACGGCTGATGTATTTTATCAACTCTTGCACCTTTCAATATTTCAAGTTCACATTTTACCGCATACAAAAATGCTCCGTCAAGTGCCATATTATATCAGTCCTTTCTGTAAATAAGTATTTCAAATTCTGTTTCCGTATCAAGAGTATCCAGCATGGCTAATCTCTGCTGCCCCTTTTCATCTGTTTTATAATAGTATGGCGTCATTGAAAAAAGGTTCATAATATCTGTATTATTGTCAATATGTATCAGATTTTTCACAGGTATACTATTTATAAAGGAAAATCCATATATTTCATACGATTTGACTTCATTTTTATACGGCTCATCATACACAGCTTTTTTCAATGACCATAAATGCAGTTCTGACGGGATAACCATTATCATTATGCCGTCTTTTCTGATTACTCTTGAAAATTCATCATGGCAGTATGGTGCAAAAAGAGTTACAAGCATATCAGCCGAATTATCCGCAAAAGGAAGTCTGAAAATACTTGCCGCCGCAAATTTTATATTTTTATTTCTTTTAGCGGCACAGTCAACCGCACTTTTGGAAATATCTATACCGAATATGTCAGCATTAATCCCATTTTTCATAAGGCAGTTAAAAATATTATCCGTATAATATCCCTCTCCGCAGCCTGCATCAATAATCATATCGCCGCTTTGAGCATATTGATTTACCATTTCACATAATTTTTCCATCATTGGCGAATAATAACCCTTATTCAGAAAATCACGCCTTGCATTAACCATAAGCTTATTATCTCCGGGAGCTTTGGTATGCATATGATTTGACTGCAAAAGATTTACATATCCGCTTTTCGCCTTATCAAATACATGATTGTTAATACAGATATAGCTTTTCTGATTATCCGAGAGCAGTTCCCTGCATACAGGACATATAAAACAGTTCATATTTATCTCACTTTCTTTTTATTTTAACACAAATTATGTAGGGGCGACCATTGGTCGCCCGTTGTGGTTCACTGAAAATTTTATTGTTTCTGTTGAGCGAACTTCGTTCGCTCAAACTTTTTTTGGAAAAAGTTTGACAAAAAACTTTTCTGAACGATTGAAGGGCGGGGGCTGCCGCCCCCACACCCCCGTTTCGCTCATTCGAGCGACCAAAGGCTTTGCCTTTGGAAACCACCAGCTTTTTTGAAAAAAAGCTGGGCAAAAAACTTTTTCTTTTAGTTATCAAACTCACGTTTTATTATTTTACTATCTTCGCTATTCTTGAGGATTTTAAAACAACAGTATAATCATTACCCATACGAAATTTATCATACATTTCCTTTGTACATTTCAATTTATGAATTTTATCATTATTATTGCCATACTTACATTCAACTATATAATTTTTACCATCAATGCTCTTTTTATCATCAGGAGCATTTTCAATATATTTCCTTGAAATGTGTATCTTCTTCTGTCCACCCTTATAGAATACTGCAAAACACAATACTCCTGTCAGCACAAAAAATACTATAACTAAAATTACAATGCCTTTCATCGTTTATTCCTCCATATCAGAATTTATAACATACAGGGTCAATATTGCTTTCAGCAATTTCAACCTTTACATCAGGGCAATTTGCCTGTATAACCCTTTTCAGATAATCAAGAGCTATTGTTTCAGTGTGATAATGTCCGCAGTCAAAGAGTGCAAGTCCGTTATTTGACGCTGTTATCCACTGGTCATGCTTCACATCACCCGTTATATATACATCAGCATTCATTTCAATAACTTTGTCAAGGAATGAGCCGCCTGAACCGGAACAGAATGCTATACGCTTTATATATCTTGTACCCTCGCAGTAACGCACAACCGTACAGCCGAATATGTCCTTGAGTATTGCAGCTATTTCTTTTTCATCAAAATTCTCACTAAGCATTGTGGAGCATATCTTTCCATATCCTGTAACCCCATCAGGCGATACAACTTCGATTGTTTCCGCATCGTCTTCAAGCATAAGCGGTTTTTTCAGCATATCATATATTATATCATTTATTCCGCCCTTTGCAACATCAAATGGTGTATGTATGCATATGGCTGATTTGAATTCCTGCAAAAGTCTGCACACCGGATTATTGAAATCAATTTTTTTCAAAGGGTGGAAGATAATCGGGTGATGAGAAATTATCAGGTCAGAACCTTTTCTGCAAGCCTCATCAACAACACTGTTTGTAATATCAAGTGCAATGAGTATTTTATTTACCTCGCTGTCGCCGTCACCGACTATGAGTCCGGAATTATCCCATTTTTCCTGATATTTAAAAGGTGCGGTTCTGTCGAGTATTTCATATATAGAATTTACAGTCGTCATTTTCTTCACTCCTTTAATTCTTGTCATAAGCTTAATTTCCTTTGCAATATCGCTGTATCTTTCCGACTGCTGAATATTTCCTGATTTATAAAGATTATCAGCAATTGCAAAGAATTTTTCAGCCTGTCTTAATGCATAGGCTTTTGCGGTTTCACTGTTTAAATCAAGTCTGCCGGTATATTTTTCAATATCATTGGGCTGATAACTCACTCCGCTGTATACAGCCTGAATTATCGTATATATAAATTTGCCGTCCTCAACGGCAACTTCCCTGATTATTTCAAATTTATTTTTCCAGAGCCATTCTCTCAGAAGCGGTGCTTTTGTCATAGGCTGAAGTATTATATTGACATCATTTTTTATCCATTCCGAATTTCCGATTATTCCGCATATAGTTTCTCCGCCCATGCCTGCAATTATAACATCACTTACATTATCGCAGGGTATATTTTCAAGACCATCTGACTGAATAAGCGTTATCCTATCCAGCAAGCCGAGTTTTTCAAGATTTTTATGTGCATATTTAAGCGGATTTTCACCTATATCGGAAGCAATGGCATTTCTGCATATTCCCGAAGCTACAAGATATGCCGGAAGATACGCATGGTCAGTACCCACATCGCATACAGTACCCTTTCCGGAAACCATATCAGCACAGGCAAGAAGTCTTTTATCAGGTTGTATCATTAAAAATCACCATATATCCATAAATATTTTTAGGGAACTTTTTTCTGAAAGTTCCCTAATTAAACAATTTTTCAATAAGAATAATTCTTTTACTTTGCTGCAAAATGAGCATTGAGCTTTTCAACGAGTTCATCAGCGTCAACGCCATGAACGGCACAGGCATCTGCTACGGATTCGCCTCTTGCTGAAGGACAGCCAAGACAGTGCATACCGATTTCAAGGAAATACGGTGCAACATCTGAATCCATATCAAGAATATCTCCTATAATTGTATCCTTAGTAACTGAGTAAGCCATAATTTTAACCTCCTGAGAAAAATTTTCCGCATAATATCAGGCAGATACTTATTAATGTGAATTCGACAGGTTTATTTTTGAATGGAGAACTACATTCACCCGTTATTGCTTATGGAGAATTTCAACAGGCGACTTTCAGCCGCCCAAGCTTTTTTTGAAAAAAGCTTGCCAAAAAACTTTTTTAAAGTATTGAAGGGCAGGGACTCCGTCCCCGCACCCCTGTGGAGTTTCGCCGTCTGCGGACGGCGACAAGGGCTTTGCCCCTTGACCCCACAAGCTTTTAAAAAAGCTTGACCAAAACTTTTACTTGCGAACTCACATTTATTATTATATACGAAAAACATATAATATTTCACTGCCGATAAAAAGTATATGCAAAGAAACGCAACCGGCGTTTACTGATTGCGTTTCAAGATAGATTTTAATAAAAAATATCTATTAGTTTTCTTTCATCTTTGCGAAGCAGTCGCTGCAGTATACAGGACGGTCTTCTCTTGGTCTGAAAGGAACTTTAGCTTCTCCGCCGCATGAAGCACATGTAGCAGTAAACATTTCTCTTTCTGTTTTATTAGCATTTTTTCTGGCATCACGGCAAGCCTTGCATCTCTGTGGTTCATTTACGAAACCTTTTTCAGCATAGAACTCCTGTTCGCCGGCTGTGAATACGAACTCATTTCCGCATTCCTTACATACTAATGTCTTGTCTTCGTACATTATTTTTTACCTCACTTATAGTATTTTGGACCTCGGACGGATTCACACCGACACCTTTGATAAACAACGCTCTGAATTAAGCTACCGGGTCATATATAGTATAAAGCAATCATGGCTGAATAAAATTATTTGAAATCCTCTGTATTCCATGCAGATTTAAGTTTTTTCCTTATTCTCATCATTGCATTATTCACTGATTTTACTGAAATGTCAAGAGATGAAGCAATCTGTTCGTAGGAATAATCTTTCAGAAAAAGTCTGAAAACATTCCATTCCATGTCGGAAAGTATTGAAATTATGTCATCATACAGCTCATTCAGATGCTCCTTGCTTATGAATATGCTTTCAGGATTATCCGGAATGACATAATCATCATATTCAGAAATATCATCAAGCAATTCAACCGAGTCCGAATTTTTATGAAGCATGGATTTCATTCTGTTAATTACACATACATATGCAAACGTAAAGAACTTCACTTTTTTCTGAGGGTTAAATTTGGATATGGCATTAATAAATCCAAGAAGCCCCTCCTGTGCCAAATCATCTGCATCAGCAGACTGTGCCGCCATAGCTCTCGCTTTGCTTCGGATAAACGCTGAATATCGTGAAATCAGCACTGAAACTGCTCTGCTGTTTTCAGAAGAAATAGCTGCAAGTTCTTCATCGGACATATCCGAAAGAATATCTTCCTTTAAATTCAAATCAAGCATAATACCTCTCAAACGCATATAATATAATCAGCCTGATATATTATATTGATAATAATATACGAAAAATGGTTATTTGTCAAGGTTTTTACGAACATTTTTTCCAAATGAAAGGATAAAACGTCACTTTCTCCATATAATTCAACGCATTACTGGCACAATGCACAAGTAATATATAACAGTAAATAGAATATATTGTAATTATATTACTGTTATTTATTTCATTATATGGATATATTTAACTTTGCCTAATAATACTTGCAGGGCGGATATAAACCGCCCCGCAGATTTATATTTATTTACTGTTAAAAACTATTCACAGCAGCAATAAGTCTTTCTTCCTTCGCTGAATATATCTCCGCCGTATATATCATTTGCAACAATAAGCGGAAAATCCTCTATGTAAAGTTTTTTTACTGATTCACAGCCAAGGTCATCAAACGCAATTACTTCACAGCTTTTTATACATTTTCCAGCCAATGCACCTGCACCGCCTACTGCACAGAGATACAATGCCTTGTTTCTTACAACTGCATCTCTTACTGCCTGACTGCGTTCTCCCTTGCCAATCATAGCACCGAGTCCCAAATCCAGAAAATCCGGAGCAAATTTATCCATACGTCCTGATGTTGTAGGGCCGCATGAACCTATCGGCTTACCCTCAGGTGCCGGTGTAGGCCCTGCATAGTATATTACTGCATCTTTCAAATCAAACGGTAGTTTTTCTCCGCTTTTTATAAGTGCATCAATTCTCTTATGTGCGGCATCTCTTGATGTATAAACCCAGCCTGAAAGCAGAATTTTATCGCCGGTTTTAAACTGTGCAGCAGATTTTTTCAGTTCATCAGTATTAATTTTCACTATTTTGCTCATAAAAGACTCATTCCTCTTCGAGTTTTGTTTTAGTACTTTCTTCTTCCTCAATCTGCTTTGTTATAGCTTCAAGGTCTATTCCCCAGTCCTGAGCAGATATTTTCATATTTTTCTTATTTTCTTTTTTATCTTTTTTAGGAGGTTCTTCTTTAACAACCTTTTCAGCCGCCGGTTCTTCAATGTTTTTTTCTTCATCAGGAGTTATATCAGGAATTGTTTTTACAGCATTTATAGTTTCTATTTCGATATTCATTTCATTATTTTCAAAATTTATTTTTTCGATGAACTCGCCGAGTTTTTTATCATCATTTATAACTGAACCTGCACGGGCAAGTTTTTCATTGGCTGCATTGATTTTGCTTGTTACATCATTATTAAGCTGATTGAGCATATCAGTTATTTTCTTTATATCGCCGGAAATATCGTTTATATCATTTGTTACAAAACTCTTGATGTCATTGGTCATTCTGATAACTGCATCGCTCTTTTCATTTGCATTTCTGCACTTTTCTGTAACCGCAGTTTCAGCATTTACAACTATATCATCAGCCTTTTTATTTGCATCCTTTATAGTCTTATCAGCCACTTCATTTGCTTCACTGATAATTCTTTCAGCTTCAGCTTCTGCATCAGCTATACGCTTATCTGCTTCTTTCTGAGCCTGTGATGTAAGTTTTTTAACTGTATTCTGAGCTTCAATGAATACATTCTGAATATCCACAGTACTCTGAACGCCTCCGTCAGCATTCTCCTTCAATTCTGTGATTTCAGCATTCAGTTTAGAGATTTCTGTTTCTTTCTGTATTAATATATTACCTTTTTCAGCTATTTCAGAATCCTGTTTTTTTATTTTTTCGATGAGATTTTCTATTTCCTCATCTCGTTCCTTAATCTGTTCCATAAGAGTTTCTGCCTCACCGCTTGATGAAGAAGCCTTGGCGAGTTCAGCCATAAGACGCTGTTTTTCCTCTGCAAACTGTTTCTGAAGTTTTTCTCTTACAGATTTTTCACCGGCGAGCAGAGATTCCTGTTTTTCAATCTGTGCATTAGCATCGTCGAGCTGTTCTTTAAGAATTCTTTTTTCTTCTTCCATCTTGTCAAGAGCTGCTTTATCAATGCCTGTGCTTGTGCTTGCTGCTTCTTCAAGAGCTTTCTTTTCCTCCTCAAGCTTTGCATTTTTGTTTGTAAGGTCATCAACATATGCAAGAACATCTTCTTTTTTGAAACCCTGTTCAAATGTTGATGTAAGTCTGAAAAGACCGCTTGCTGCCATATTAAAAAACTCCATTCTCCGCATAAGTTATTTAATTCCATTAAAATTATATTTGTCTGTATGCGGACAGACTTTGTTAATGATATTTCAATTATATCACTTTTTTATATGTATATCAATCATTTATTTTTAGTATCTCTTTCAAACCATTTTTTTAAACAGCTTATTTTTCAAATCTGATTAATGAAATCCATATAAAAACAAATTACAATGATACTTAATAATTATAACACAAATCATGTTGTTTTTTCAACAATATTAATACACAATTTTTCACACTGTTTTATCGCATATTATACAAATTATCTGTCTTTTATTCGTATAATAAAGAACGCTATCACCATTATAAACAATGAAATCAGCGGTGGGAACCATGCTGTAGGCACAGGCAGTCCCGTCACATTCATACCATAGTAACTGAATATTATGGTTGGTATTTCCATAATCAGTGTTATATATGTCAGTGTCTTCATAACTATATTGAGGTTATTTGAAATAACTGATGCAAACGTATCCATAGTTCCTGAAAGAACGTTTGAATATATATTTGCCATTTCAATAGCCTGTTTTACTTCAATAAGTACATCTTCAAGCAAATCCTGGTCATCTTCATAAAGCTTAATAACTCTGCCTCTTAATATCTTTTCAAGTGTTACCTCATTTGCTTTAAGTGATGTTGAAAAATATACAAGTGATTTTTCGAGGGCAAGCAGCTGAAGCAGTTCCTTGTTTTTCATTGATTTATAGAGAATTTTTTCACTCTGCGAGGACATTTTATCAATTGCCTTCAGATATATCAGAAATTTTGCGGCAATTCTTAAAAGTATCAAAAGTATAAATCTCGTTTTAAGAGCTGTCTGAACATTCTTTATATTTCCATTTGACATTTCCTGCAGCACCACATTATCAATTATGCTTACTGTGACAACATAATTTTTAGTTACAATTATCCCCAGAGGCATTGTGTTATAGAGTATCGCATCACCTGTTTTTTCTTTCTGTGAAATTGCATAGTCAACGATTATGAGAGTCTGTTCTTCCTCTATCTCAATACGGGAACTTTCTTCTTCATCGAGTGCTGATTTGACAAACCCCTTATCCAATCCGATTTTTTCAACAAGGTATTCAACCTCGGCTTCATCAGGGGCAATAGCACTTATCCAGCATCCTGTTTCAGCCTTTTCAATTTCCGTTACTTTATTATCAATTGTTTTATAGTATTTTATCATAAAATCAGCACCTCACTGTCATATAAACATCTCTATAATTTATTATATCAAAAAAAACAATCTATTACAATAAGTAATACTAAAAAAATTAAATTTTACAAACGTGAGTTCGACAGCCAAAATAAAAGTTTTGGTCAAGCTTTTTCAAGCGGCAAGTTGCCGCCTCCACTT
>JBJEQS010000136.1:0-2930 GCA_051881875.1 Oscillospiraceae bacterium | reverse complement strand
TTGCTTTTCTTAATATTGAAATTTTTTAACCTACCCGAAAATTTTTATAAGGCTGTTTTTTATGCTGATATATGGTTATTTGTCAGGTAAGTTGCATATAATTGACCACCCCCAAAAAAATATTGACTAAACACCGGCGGCGGCACCTTGCCGCGACTAAACACCGGCGGCGGCGACTCGCCGCCTATGATGACATATAGTTGAATACTTTTACTATCAGATTCCATGTTTTTACATCAACATATCCCGTCTGCTCCGCCAGAGCAAGATTCTGAAATGCCTTTACCGCCTTTACCGTTGCATTGTCAAAAAATCCGCTTGTATTTATTTTTTGCATATTATTATCACTGTGTTCAAGTATCAGATTGAGCATTATCTGCAATAATGTCACATCATATCCCTTATCGCCCTGACGCATTACGGAATTTTTCGATTCAAATACTAATATCCTTTCGGGTTCAGGTGTTACAAGCCTTTTGTATATATCAACTATCTTGTTCCATGTCACCTTGTTTATCTGACCTGTTACAGGAAGTCCGTATTCCTGCTGAAATGCTCTTACGGTTATTTCGGATTCTCTGCCGTATATGCCGTCAGGGATTATTCGTGGTATTTTGGAATTATAGTATGATATTCCATTAAGGTATCCCTGTATTTCACTTATAGCTGCCGAATGTTCCATGTACAAATCACCCCTTTATTATATACCCCGGATATTGATAAGGCTTCTTCTCATAGCCGTATTTCAGTTTTGAATATACCGAGGCTATCTCATTCCATGTATTTGCTGTAACAACGCCGCTTGGCTGCAAACCAAACTGATTTTGAAACGCTGTTACTGCGGACTTTGTGACAGGACCGAAATATCCCGTTGCATTTACATCGGGTATTGCCGGATATGTCTGATGTATATAGCTTAAATAATTCTGAAGTATCTTTACATATTCACTTGTCATGCCCTCCTTGAGAACTATTCCCGGATACAGCACTACATCTTCAATATCAGTTATCGGTATGCTCTCAATAATTCCGAGATATGCCCTGTATAAATCGTTCCATGTTCTTCTGTCAACGATACCTGTCTGATTAAGTCTGAACACCTGCTGAAATGATTTTACAGATATTTCCGTCTGCTCTCCGAAATATCCCGTTATATCAACAGGCTGAACGCTTTCATAATATGCCCCGACAACTGCAAGATAATACTGGAGCGTTTTTATCTCTCCGCCCTCCATGCCTATTCTCAAATCCTCCGTATACTGTCTGGATACCTCCTCAATATTCAGCCCTTCGGAGTTGAGTTCCGCAAGTTTTTTGACGCTTATGAATATGTATGCAATCTTATACCATGTAGATTTATCTACCATACCCGTCACTTTGAGATTGAATATCTCCTGAAATGCCTTTACAGCTTCTTCGGTCTGTACTCCGAATACTCCGTCCGCATTTTCTATTTTCGGTATTGCCGGATAATTCCTTGAAATGCGGTTCAGCTGTGTCTGTATAGTCCTTACATCATCACCTGCCATGCCGAGAGTGAGTATCGTTTCCGGATATGACGGCGTACTTGTTTTTACCTCTGCATTGCGGACTATTTCAATATCATTTCCATAATAGTATGTCAGTATGTCATATGGTGTATATCCCTTGTTTGCAAGCTCCACTGTACCCCATTGCGACAGACCTGAACAAGTGACTGTTGTTCCGTTGCAGAATGATGTGAAATAAGGCTCAATACTGCCTTGTTTTCGTACATAGTCCGTAAACATTTCATCAACAAGCATTGATACATTTTCAAATATCTCCCTGTTCTGAACGAAAGCCTGGTCAAACTGTGTGGTATTGGTTATATCGAAATCATATCCCCTTGCCCTGTACCATTCGGTATATATCCTGTTGAGTGCATATGAAACGATAACATATATATTTGCCCGTATCGAATTTTCAGGCCATGTCGGATATATCTCACTTGATGCCACATTTTTTATATATGTCGGAAAGTCGACAGTTACATTTTCCGCATTTGCATCGGGACTCCCCAGATGCACAGTTATTGTTTCCGGTATGTATGGTGTGCCAAGCATATGGCATAATCCTCCTTTGAGCTGTTAAAGATTAGGTTCTTGTTCATAAAATGTCATTGTCCGCCTTTCATCTGTATATGCCGGCAGCGGAATAAGATTGACCGGCTGTATTGATGTTATCCCTGAAAACAGTGCTATATTCCTGTTCTGTACATCATAGTATCCATCGGCAGAAACCATTGTGTTATAATACATATAAGGATTTTTGTCAGAAACCTTCGTACCGTTCGCAAGAGGTGCATCAAGTTCAATCACAGGTGTTTCTCCGCTTTCATTGGTTTGCAGTATGTTTACCACCTGTTCACTGCCGTCTGTAAAACGTGTGATTATTACAAGGGCATTCTCAACAGGATATGCTCCTCCGGCAGTTACGGTTATTTTCAGAAAGCCCTTTCCCATTCCTGCTTTTTCACTTTCCGCATTATACAGTGCTGATTCCGAAACCGCCGGCGGCATTATCGGATAATTGTTATTCTCCTGATATTCCTCATTCTGAATATCCGTTTCAGTATCTGCGGAATTTTCCTCACTGCTTTGTTTATCTGAATTTGCTTCAATCGTCTTATCGTCCTGATTATTATACAGATTTATAATTTCATTCCTGTACTTTTCTGCAATATCATCAAAATTATCCATATATACCCTCCCTGAATGATTCATGTTTTTCCATATAAAATGATATTCAGATGAAGACGCAAAAAGAACAGGTATATTTAATGTGAGTTCGACAAACAAAAGAAAAAGCGGTCGGGTAAGTACAAACTGAACCAATAAAGAAAAGTAACGAAACTAAAAGTTTTTGCCCAGCTTTTTGCGGCGAGTCGCCGCTTCCGGTTTTGAGTATCA
>JBJEQS010000135.1:0-2940 GCA_051881875.1 Oscillospiraceae bacterium | reverse complement strand
ATTCTGGTATATTTATATTATACCACATTGTCTAACAAAAGGGGAGCATTTCAAATTTATGCAGCCTTTCTTTTTCATATATCTATACAAAAAAACATCTTTAATGGTGCTTTTATTATGCCTTGAAAGATGGTACCTGATATGACATAGAAAGTGGATAAATTTCAGCAAATTATCTTTATCAAGATTATAAAAACCTATCCACGAATTATTCTTCTTTATGATAAAGAATTTGCCATCATAAAGGTAATCGTCCCATTCATCTTTTCCCATACAACCTGCTTACTATTTTTCATAGCAATTTTTATTGTCTGATACTTTTCCATTCTCTCACCACCTTTCAAGGCATAATAAAACGCCCTTTTAAGAGCGTTTTAAGGGTATTTAAAGATAGTTTTCTATACAATCTTCCGGATGTTCTTTAAAATATGCATCAAGTAATCTTTTAGCGGAAGTTGCAAACATTCTTTTGTCATTAAGACTTGCGTTAAAATCACCTTTCCATATTCCGTCTAAAGTACTGAATACCTCATCATCCTCAGCATAAGGTTCTGCAACTTTTGAATTCTCAATGAGTTTTTTTATTTTCTGAGGTGTAAAATTTAACTCCATATTCTTCAGCACCTTTCATTACTTCTTTTACAAATTTTATATGTTCTTCAGGTGGCATATCTATCAAATAATCTTTTCTGATTTCTTTCATGTAATCATCAAAAAAATAATCGTCAAAATTTTCAGTCTTTTCAATAAAATATACCGAGCCATTATTGCCAACAGCACCTAAAATCTGTAGGGATTCATATTCTCTAAAGGTTTCTAAATCTCTTTCACTAAAAATTAAACCGTCAGGGTGATTGTGAATTGCTATATGCTGTTCATCAATATATTTCAATTTAACTTTGCCGTTTGCTTTTTCCGCTTTATATTTGTCGATTTCATCAACAGATAAATCAAGAATAACAGCACCCTCAGTGCCCAAAGGTTCATTTCTCATAAAATCAAGAAGGTCTTTGCAGGCTTGCTGAAGTTTTCTGTTGTTTTCTTCTGAAAGAGATTTAATTTTAATAAGCGGAATTTTATTTATTCTTTCATCAGTTATATCATAATGTTTCAAAATACCTTTGAAATATTTTGTATTAACTGTTATATTGCTTTCTATGTCTTTAAGTTTACCACCATTTGAAACGGAAGTCAACCCATTTGAATAAGAAACCTACGGTTTTTGAATGAGTAAATAAATTGTTAACAAACAAATTAAGCAGATATGATATACTAAAGCAAAAAGGAGTAGTATATAATGAAAAAGTTAAGTTTAATGGAAGCAGCAGAAGGAATAAAGGATACACGCAGAAAGAACAGTGTAATGTATCCGTTAAATGAAATACTGATAATTATGCTTTTATAGCAACCCTAAAAATTATCACCTCAGTCCAACAGCAGAAAACCATTTTATACAATCAAAAGGCAAAACTTTAGAAAATGCAGTTTTGATTGAATCAGGAAGCAAATCAGAAGTTCTTGTTTTTAGCATACGCAAAACTGATTTTATCTTGGACATATCACTTTTATCAAGAATAGGTGCTATTTCTTGGGGCTGCTATAGGCTGTTGAGAGGAATCAAAAAAGTTAAAGAAATTTTCTGAAATCTCTTGACAAAAGCAAATTTGTATAGTATGATAAAGTTAAACATTTGAGATTAGTCAAAATGAATGCGACCAGCATTTTTCAAAAAAATGAATAACGGCGTTCCAAAAGAGCGGGGCGGAACAGCGAAAGAGAGCTAAGAGCAAATCTGTGGATTTGTTTTTAGCTCTCTTTTTTGTTTTGACGAAAAAGAAAGAAGGAACAACATTAACCGAACTGAATGAGAAATACAAAGATTGCCCGGTTCACACAAGCAGATATTTTGTTGATGGCAAGGAATATATAGTACACAGTCATTTCTGAGAAAACAAGGATATTTACAAAGTGATTTCCTCGATTGCTTTAACTCGTGCGATGTCCGAGGTATTAGGAATATCGAAGATAGCTGCTTTGGAACAGAAAGGAGTTTTTTAATATGCCAAAGCAGACAATTTACAATGCAGGGATCTATGTAAGACTTTCCAAGGACGATGAGAGAGCAGGAGAATCCCTGTCCATAGAAAACCAGAAGCGTATTCTCACAAGCTATGTTACCGAGCAGGGTTGGAACATCGTTGATATTTATGCTGATGACGGTTACAGCGGCACAAATTTTGACCGCCCAAGTGTCACTCGTTTGCTTGAAGATGCTAAAACAGGAAAAATCAATCTTATCATTGTTAAGGACTTATCCCGTTTCGGAAGAAACTACATTCAGGTCGGACAGTACATCGACTATATCTTTCCAACCTACAATATCCGTTTTATCGCCCTGAATGATAATGTGGATACTGCAAATGCTGATACGATGGCTATAGATATGATGCCTATAATGAATGTGTTCAATGAGTGGCACGCTGCTAATACATCGAAGAAAATTCGGGCGGTCATTGAAGCCAATGCAAAGTCAGGAAAGTATCGCACAACCTTTGCCCCCTATAGCTATGTTAAGGGTGATGATGAAAATCGTTTGCCCGTTGTTGACGAGCCGGCGGCAAGTGTTGTTCGGCGAATATTTGAAATGCGTTCTCAGGGCATCAGTCCAAGACACATTGCTGACGCTCTAAATGCAGAGGGTGTTCCTACCGCTTCTGATTATATGTATTCCAAGCTCGGAAAGCCGAATCCCCGAAAAACAAGTCATTTCTGGAGTGCCGAAAGGATAAGGGCGCTCGTGAACAATCCTACATATCTCGGTCATCTGGTGCAGATGAGGACAACAACTGTTTCCTACAAAAATCATAAACACATTAAAAAGGACACGTCGGAGTGGATCGTTGTTGAGAATACTCACGAGCCTTTGGTTTCAAAAGAGAT
>JBJEQS010000134.1:0-2942 GCA_051881875.1 Oscillospiraceae bacterium | reverse complement strand
TGATAATAGGCGGTATGCCTGAATGTGTGCAATCCTGGATTACACACAAAGACCCTGCCGAAATTTCCCGTATTCAGCAGGAATTGATTGAATTATATGAAAATGACTTCTCCAAGCACAATGGAAAAGTCAACAGCGGACGAATTCTAATGGTGTTCCGTAGCCTTGTAACTCAGCTTTCAAAAGATAACGAGAAATTCGTTTACGGCTGTGTTCGTGAGGGGGCAAGAGCAAGGGAGTTTGAGGAGGCTATTGAGTGGCTTGTGTCGGCAGGTATGGTTCGGCGTATATATAATGTGAGTAAGCCAGAGCATCCTCTCAAAGCATACGAGCAGTTAAATCACTTCAAGCTGTTTATGTTTGATGTGGGACTTATGAAGCACATGGCAGCAATCAGCAATGAGGCAATTCTGCTCAAATCAGATTATCAGTTCAAAGGTGCATTGACAGAAAACTATGTGTTACAGCAGATAAAATCGCTGTATGATACAGAACCGAAGTATTACGCTCCTACTGCCACAAATGAGATTGACTTTATAGTACAGAATGGAATGGATATTATTCCGATTGAAGTCAAAGCGGGAGAAAGTGTAACCTCTGCAAGTTTTAAAAGCTACCTCAAGGAGCATAAACCTGCGAAGGCTGTTCGTTTCTCTAAGCTTGGATATGAGAGCAACGACAGCTTTATAAATATGCCGCTTTATCTTGCGAATAAAATGAATAAACTCATATAATACCAGTAACCAGAAAATCCCGTAAAACAGAGTGTGTCCGAAAAGGATTGTGCATAACGCATTAACAACACTGCTTTATTGCTCACTGTCCACCGCTTAAAAATCCGTGGACAAATGGTGGACAAAACACAAAAATCCCGCTGAAATCCGATTTTCACGAATATCAGCGGGATTTTATAATTATTCGTTAAATGCCGCAACTAAGCCGTTTGAAGCTTACTTCATAGCCTCTTCAACTGCAACTGCACAAGCAACTGTAGCACCAACCATCGGGTTGTTGCCCATGCCGATAAGTCCCATCATTTCAACGTGAGCCGGAACTGATGATGAACCTGCAAACTGAGCATCTGAATGCATTCTGCCCATTGTATCTGTCATACCATATGAAGCAGGACCTGCTGCCATGTTGTCAGGATGGAGTGTACGACCTGTACCGCCGCCTGAAGCAACTGAGAAATATTTCTTGCCCTGTTCTACACATTCCTTCTTGTATGTGCCTGCAACAGGATGCTGGAATCTTGTCGGGTTAGTTGAGTTACCTGTGATAGATACGTCAACGCCTTCCTTATGCATGATAGCAACGCCTTCTGTAACATCATTTGCACCATAGCAGTTTACCTTTGAACGAAGACCTGTTGAGTAAGCCTTGCGGAATACTTCCTTAACTTCGCCTGTGTAGTAATCCATTTCTGTTTCTACATATGTGAAACCGTTGATTCTTGCGATAATCTGAGCAGCGTCTTTTCCAAGACCATTGAGGATAACTCTGAGAGGCTCTTTACGAACCTTGTTAGCCTTTTCAGCGATACCGATAGCACCTTCAGCAGCTGCGAATGATTCGTGACCTGCAAGGAATGCGAAACATTTTGTATCTTCTTCAAGGAGCATCTTTCCGAGGTTACCATGACCAAGACCAACTTTACGCTGGTCAGCAACTGAACCCGGAATACAGAATGCCTGAAGACCTTCACCGATTGCAGCAGCAGCATCAGCAGCTCTTGTGCAGCCCTTCTTGATAGCGATTGCACAGCCTACTGTATAAGCCCACTTTGCATTTTCAAAGCAGATTGGCTGAATGCTTTCAACGAGCTTATAAATGTCAAGACCTTTTTCCTTACATACATCAGCACATTCTTCAATGCTGTTAATACCATATTCTTTTATAACTGCGAGAATCTGTTTTTCTCTTCTTTCATATGATTCAAATAAAGCCATTGTAGAAGTCCTCCTTATTCTTTTCTTGGGTCGATAATCTTAACAGCGTCTGCTACTCTGCCGTACTGACCCTGAGCCTTTTCAAATGCAGTGTTAGCATCATCGCCAGCCTTGATGAAGTCCATCATCTTGCCGAAGTTTACAAACTTGTAGCCGATAATCTGGTCTTCTTCATCAAGAGCGATACCTGTAACATAACCGTCTGTCATTTCGAGGTAACGAGGACCTTTAGCGAGTGTACCGTACATTGTACCAACCTGTGAACGAAGTCCTTTACCGAGGTCTTCAAGACCTGCACCTATAACAAGACCGTCTTCAGAGAATGCACTCTGTGAACGTCCGTAAACAATCTGGAGGAAAAGTTCTCTCATAGCTGTGTTGATAGCATCACAAACGAGGTCTGTGTTGAGAGCTTCGAGGATTGTTCTGCCAGGGAGGATTTCAGAAGCCATAGCTGCTGAATGAGTCATACCTGAGCAGCCGATTGTTTCAACGAGAGCTTCCTGAATAACGCCGCCCTTTACATTGAGAGTAAGCTTACATGTACCCTGCTGAGGAGCACACCAGCCGATACCGTGTGTAAATCCTGATATATCAGAAATTTCCTTTGCTTTTACCCATTTTGCTTCTTCCGGTATTGGTGCAGCGCCATGAGCTACGCCCTGAGCCACAGGACACATTGTTTCAACTTCATGAGAATAATTCATAGTCTTACAAACTCCTTTCAGTTTTCGTGCATATATTTGATTATGCACTTACAAATCTAATTATACTACAAAAACAAACATATTTCAAGTATTTTTAATCAGAATTCTACGGTTTTTTAATTAATGTGAGTTTGAAAGATAAAGAAATCACCTTAAATATGCAGGGGCGAGCACTGGTCGCACGTTGTAGTTTAATGTGAATTTGATTGTTTCTGTTCAGCCAACTACGTTCGCTCAAACTTTTTTTGGAAAAAGTTTGACAAAAAACTTTTTTGAACGCCATTTA
>JBJEQS010000133.1:0-2944 GCA_051881875.1 Oscillospiraceae bacterium | reverse complement strand
TTGGTCAAGCTTTTTCAAAAGCTTGTGGTTTCCAAAGGCAAAGCCTTTGGTCGCTGCTTGCAGCGAAACGGGGGTGTGGGGGCAGAGCCCCCGCCCTAAAGGGCGTTCCAAAAAGTTTTTTGTCAAACTTTTTCCAAAAAAAGTTTGAGCAAACGCAGTTCGCTGAACAGGAATTATAAAATTCCAAACAAGCCACAATTTGCTGATTTTAATTTCCATAGAATTCACGTTAAGCTAATAATATTATAAACCAAAAAAACAGATTGGTCAAGCCTTTTAATTTCATAAAAAGCCTGACCAGAAATTCTGATTTTAATAATTTTTTTACGGATTTAAATTAATCTATTTCATATAAAACTTAAACTTTTCATTTGCAAGCTGAATTATATCTCCGTCACAAAGCTCCGCCATATTTTCAAATGCAATTCTCTGACCGTTTACAAATGTACCGTTCTTCGAGTCATTATCAGCAATGTAGTATGTGCCGTTTCTTATGATGAATGTAGCATGAACACGGCTGATAGCCTTGTTGTTTCTGATGATATACTTGGAATATTCAACAGATTTTCCTACAATAAAGTTTGTATCTGTAATTTCAACTTTTTCACCGTTGGATTCTCTTATTATATATGCATAAGTAGGAGTATTTGACGGCTGAACAATTTCAGGAACAATATCTTCAACGCATGGAGCATCATTCTGTATAGTTTCATCATCACCGCTTAACATTTCGGAGAGTACATTTTCAACAAGCTTTACCGAGAACGGCTTTACATCGAGAACAACATTTACAGGGTGTATTATTTCGCTGTCACCGTCAGCAGTTTCAAGGATACGCTTCATAAGTCCGGCAATATCAGGATTGTCATCATTGTTGAGAAGCGGAGCATAGAGCATTATAACTTTTTCCTTTTCAGGATTTATAAATATAAATCTTTCATCAAAGATAAGGTGCTTGTCGCTGAGCATATATAATCTTGATTCCTTCATCGCACAGCATATTCCATTGATTATATCAAGTACCTCGGAGGATTTTCTCTTTGAAAGGAGCATATCGCTCAGAGAAATGAGACCTTTTACATTGTAGTATATTGTAGTTTTATCGCTGTCATATGTGCATGGAGCTATGCACTGCATTCTGTTGAATTTAAGCATATTTTCAGCAAAATGGTCAACAGTGTCGCTTTCAGCCGCAAAACAAATAGTACCGTTTTCATGAATAAAATTTTCCATTGTACACTACCATCCTTTTTACTGAATATTTTTGAATATATCCAGTCCGGATACATTCTCCATAACAAATTTTCTTGAAGATTTACTGAGTTTGCCTATTCCGCCTAAGATATTCAGCCTGTTTTTTGTATATATTCTGCTGGTTCCGTTTACAAAACGGTTGTATATTATATTTATTCTGTCAGTAATATCATCGCCGAAAGAACTTATGTAGTTGTATATTCTGTCTGTTGATAGGTTTGAATGTTCAGTGGCATTTGATACAAGAACTATTGAATCAGTTCTCTTGATAACCGGATTGAGTATTGCAGGGAGTGAGAAATCCGCATCAAATATTACTATCTGAAATTCTTCTTCGGCGATAAGCGATATAAATGCATTGAACTGCTGTTCTGTAACATTGAAAGCATCATTTATTGTATAGAAAGCCGGTATAAAATGCACCTTGTAGGTTTCATCATAATTTATTGCTCTTGAAACAGTCTTTTTAAGAGTTTTTTTATCGCAGTTGTTTGAAATATCATGGAATATATCACTGAGAGAGAGCGATTCTTCATTTCCTTTGAATACGGTATTTGCACCTGTGCATACTTCAAGAGGTATATAAAGAACCTTTTTATTCTTTGCAGCCCTGTTCACAGCGAATGCTTTTGCAAATACAGAACCGCCTGCACCGCCTGTACATGAGAAAAATGCAATATTCCTGAATCTGCCATCATTGACCTCTCTGTCATTTTCCTCTGCAAGCCTGAACATATGATTGTCGATTATGTTCAGAACTGAATTATATATTTCGTTGATATTCTGGTATATAAAAAGAGTCATCTCACCATTCAGCATATATGTTTTAATGGATTCCGAAAAATATGCTGTTGCCCATCTTTCAGGGATTATGCTGCGGTCAAATTCAAAACTTTCATCAGCTATGATTATATCAGCAGCGTTTTTGTTGCTTTTAACATATGAATAAACATCATCTTTCATTTTAAAGCTTTTAACACTTATTCTGTCAGATAAAAATTCTTTCATAGCCTTTTCCATTTTTCCGATATATTCATTATCGGATACAAGAATAACTTTTATCATCGTCTTCATTCCTTATCAAAAATAAATTATATGTATTCAGCGATACATAATAAAAATACTAATCTAATCTTAACATTAAAAATAATCAAAGTCAACTATAATTTCAAAAAATCAGAGAAAACGCAACAAAAATTTCATATTTTTTGTTCAATATGTCTGTTATATAAAATGCAATTTTATTATTTTCAAATAAAAATAAATTTTTATATTGACTTTCATTTAATTATATGATATAATACATATTGTTGTATGTGCGGATATGGTGAAATTGGCAGACACGCCAGCTTCAGGTGCTGGTGGGGGCAACCCCATGCAGGTTCAAGTCCTGTTATCCGCATTTTTTATATAAACAGGCTGTCGATTTTTTCGGCAACCTGTTTATTTTTTATTCGAAAAATAAAAAACTGTCTGTTGACATATTTTATTTTTGAGTATAATAACGTGAGTTCGATAACCAAAAATAAAAGTTTTGGTCAAGCTTTTTCAAGCGGCAAGTTGCCGCCTCCGGTTTTTAGTATTTTGCTTTATCCGGATAGTCAGGCAGGTAAAAAAGGTTTTATAAAACTATGTAACGAAACTAAAAGTTTTTTGCCCAGCTTTTTTTCAAAAAAGCTGGTGGTTTCCA
>JBJEQS010000132.1:0-2947 GCA_051881875.1 Oscillospiraceae bacterium | reverse complement strand
ATATATTGAAATTCCAATGCTCCCATTATCATTTGCGGAGTATCTTGAATTATCCTGTCTTGACAGGCACACTGCATGGAAAAACTATTTTCAAAACGGAGGCTTTCCTTATGCTGTTCAAATTGAAGATGATACCATAAGGCACGATTATCTTGACGTAATATATCACACTGTACTGATTAAGGATATTGCCACAAGAAAACGTATAAATGATATAGGACTTCTTGAAAGCGTTGTTAAGTTCATGTTTGACAATATCGGCAATATAGTATCATCAAAGAAAATTGCTGACAGTCTGACTTCATTCGGACGAAAAACAACTCCTTTGACTGCTGAAAATTATGTTACTTCTCTGACAGAGGCTTTTATACTCTACAAAGCAGAAAGATATGATATTCAGGGAAAACAGCATCTGAAATCCCTTGAAAAATATTATGCTGTAGATATGGGACTTCGGCAGTTACTGCTTGGAAACCGCAGGCGTGACATTGGTCATATCCTTGAAAACATCGTATATCTTGAACTCATTCGCAGAGGATACAACGTATATATTGGCAAGGTTGGAGAACTTGAAGTTGACTTTGTTGCAGAACGAAACGGAGAAACAGAATACTATCAGGTATCTGCCACTGTCATGAGTGAAGACACCTTTGACAGAGAAATTACACCGCTGAAGCGTATTCGTGACAACTATCCGAAGTACATTATCACTATGGACGAACTCCCAATGGACGAAGACGGAATAAAGATTTTGAATGTGATTGATTTTCTTTTGAAATAAGACAGAGCATCTGCTTCGGCAGGTGCTTTTTTATGTAAAGCCAGTGGTTACCCCTGGGGGCATCAAAATCTCTGTGTTTGAATTATTTGAAAACCGGTGCCGCCTCTCACGCACAAAAACCGATATTCAAAGACCCTATTAACCTATGAATTTATAAAACCTTGGAAAATACTATACTTTCCCGACTTTTTGGTCGGGATTTTTTATGCTCATTTTTATGATATTGTTTGATTTATGTTTGAATTTTTGGAGGTGATGACATCATGGCAAGAGATGGTACAAACCGAGGCGGTGCAAGACCGGGTGCAGGCAGACCAAGAAAGGCTCTGACAGAGAAAATTGCCGAAGGTAAATCGGCTGAAGTCATGATGCAGCCGGCTGAAATTGAATCGACTGAAACTCCTCCGGTCAGAGAATTCATGCAGGAATTACAGCGTGACGGCACAAAACTTCTCGCTGATGAGGTGTATACAGAAACTTATCAGTGGCTGAAAGAACGCTCCTGTGAAAAGATTGTCAGCCGTCAGCTTGTGTAACAGTATGCAATGAGCATTTCACGTTGGATACATTGTGAGCAGATTGTCACAAAGTACGGATATATTTCCAAGCATCCGACAACGGGAGCTGCGATTGCATCTCCATACGTTGCGATGTCGCAGAACTATATGAAACAGGCAAATCAAATCTGGAATCAGATTTTTCAGATAGTCCGTGAAAACTGTTCCGTAGAGTTCCAGGGTAATCCACAGGAAGACATGATGGAAAAGCTGCTCCGCAGCAGAAAGTGATTTTTACATGAAAGCAGATAATAATTTCTGGAGAGAACTGAAACAACAGAAAAACAATATGACCAAGCAGCAATACCGAACCATTAAAGGGCAGGCAGTCAAAGGAAATATTGATGCTGCAAGAAAAGGTATGCTCAGAATCAAACAAAGGAGGCAGTATCAGTGAACACAACCACAGAATTTCAGCTTGTTGACATTAACAAGTTAGTACCCTATGCAAATAACGCCCGTACACACAACAAGGAACAGATTCTGAAACTCCGCTCCTCTCTGCGTGAGTTTGGATTTGTAAATCCGGTTATCATTG
Organism: Oscillospiraceae bacterium; assembly: GCA_051881875.1. Lineage (GTDB taxonomy): Bacteria > Bacillota > Clostridia > Oscillospirales > Ruminococcaceae > UBA5884. The sequence goes on along the minus strand of JBJEQS010000132.1, from coordinate 1,071 downwards.
ATAAGGATTACAATGTTCTTGCAGGTCATGGACGTATTATGGCTGCAAAGGAAGAAGGCATCACAGAAGTCCCATGTGTATTTGTCGACCACATGACAGAGGCTCAGAAAAAAGCGTATATTCTCGCTGATAATAGAATGGCGCTGGACGCAGGCTGGGACGATGAGTTACTTGCTGTTGAAATGGAAGAACTCCAGAACCTCGGCTTTGACCTTGGTCTTACGGGATTTGATGAAAAAGAAATCGCTGATCTCTTTGCCGTTGACAGCAATGAGGCAAAACAGGATGATTTTGATGTTGATGCAGAACTTGAAAAGCCCTGCAAATCAAAACAAGGTGATGTATGGCATCTTGGAAAGCATACAGTTATCTGTGGTGATTCCACTTTGCCGGAAACCTATATGTCACTTCTTGGTGATACGAAAGTTAACCTTGTCTGCACGGACCCTCCATATCTTGTAAACCTTGAAAGCACATCGGGTAAAATCAAGAATGATGACCTTGATGATGAAAAAGGATATGAGTTTCTTAAATCTGCATTTGAAAGATTCCGTGATGCAATGGCAAAAGATGCAAGTATCTATGTGTTTTATGCAACTTCCAAGGCTCGTGTCTTTCATGATGCATACGAAGATGCAGGCTTCAAAGTTGGTGCAGGTCTTGTATGGAAAAAAGACCGCCTTGTTCTCACCCGAACTGACTGGAAGTATATCCATGAGCCGATTATCTGGGGCTGGAGAAAAGACGGAAAGCATATCTGGTACGGCGACCAGAAACAGAAAACTGTATTTGAATTTGACCGTATCAAAAACAGCAAAGAAGACGGATGCGGACATCCGTCAAGTAAGCCGGTTCCGCTGATTGCCTATCTTATTTCCCAGTGTACACAGACAAATGGAATGGTACTGGACGGATTTCTCGGAAGTGCTTCAACCCTTATTGCCTGTGAGCAGTTGAATCGTGTATGCTTTGGAGTTGAACTTGAACCTAAGTTCGTTGATGTTGCCGTTGAAAGATACATAAAACTTCATGAGGGTAATGCTGATGATGTGTATTTGATACGCAATGGAG
>JBJEQS010000131.1:0-2967 GCA_051881875.1 Oscillospiraceae bacterium | reverse complement strand
AGCTTTTGAAAAAGCTTGACCAAAACTTTTATTTTTGGTTATCGAACTCACGTTGTATAGAAAGCATGGAAGTAAAGGCGGACAAAACATTATTTTTTTCAGATTGAGGAGGAGTAAAACATGGAAGTATCCGAACTGGGATTTAATCAGGAAAAAATTAAATCCATATCCGCAGAGAATTTTAAGTATATCATGAAAAAAAGGGAAATAAGTCAGGAAGAATTTGCCAGAGAACTTGGTACTTCAGAAGAATTGCTTTCTGAATGTATGAATGGCAGGACTATTCCTCCTGTACAGCTTCTTCTGAATATTAAAAAGATTTACGGAATATCAATGGACGATTTTCTGACATTTGAACTTGAATATCATAACACACTTAAAACCTACAATATTTCCGAACAGCTTGCAATAGTGCAGAAAATCAGACGTTTCTGCGGTGTATATTATATTCATTATTTCGATACAACGGTATATAAGTATACAAATATTTCCGAAAAGATGCGTCCAAGAATAAACAGCGGTCTTGTACAGATTTATGAGGAAAAAACTCCGCTTGGAAATTCAAGGTTCAGGGCAATCGCCCTCACAGGCTGTACCAGAAGTGAATGTGCCAAATTCTTTGCCGATATTGAATCAAATGAAAATATCCATACACTTTTCGACCTCGATGTTTCAAAAATAAGATGCCATCATTTCTATACAGGTGAAATTGACGGAACTTCACACAATATATTCATATCACTTTCCTCCGAATTCAGAGACAGATGTCTTATGATTTTTCAGAATCCTGATTCAACAAAACCATATCTCGGAGGCATAGGCACTGTAAATTCAGTTTCAAGAGGCCATGAATCAATGCCGTGTGCACAATTCATTCTCATGACCAGAAATACTCTTACCTGCGATGAAAATGAAATTGCGGAAATGCTTTATCTCAGCTACAGAAAGCTTACTTTCTCAGATGAGGAGAATATTCTTGTTTCAAGAATGAAAAAGCTTATGACAAGTGCAAACTCAATGAACGGAGTAAATCTTACAGACGAAGAAACAGATATGCTTATAAGTCACAATATCGAAAGAATAGTAAACAATCTCATAAGACATCAGTATTTCAAATGTGCTACCATATCTATTCAGGATGATTACAACTGGTATAAGTCTATGGAAAAATATTTCAGTTCCGAATCTGAAATATAACGGAGGCATATATTATGGCTGGAAGTAAGAATAATCTACCTATAACCAAACAGGAATATGATGAGGTATATAAGGAGTTTGCGGAAGTAAAGAAGATTTTGCAGAAACATGGCAGGGTAAATTATAATATAGTTGTATGTGCCTTTGAATATGCCAAGACCGCACATGACAGCATATGTCAGAGGAGAGCATCGGGCGACCCTTATATAACCCACCCTCTTTTTGTGGCAAAGGTTCTTGCCGAAATGGGATTTGATAATAATGTTATTGCTGCGGCACTTCTCCATGATGTTGTTGAGGACTGCAAAGAAACAGGATATACCCTTGAAAAGCTTCAGGAAACATTCAATCCTGAAATTGTCGGGATAGTTGATGCGGTTACAGCCGTTGAAGCTGATGAAAAAAACAATCTGAACAAGGAGGAAATCGACCGTCAGACGATTATAAAACTCTTTGAAGTTGGTTCAAAATATAAATATGCATTCTATATCAAGCTTGCAGACAGACTTCATAATCTCCTTACACTTGATGCAATGCCTTTTGAAAAGCGTGTCAAGAAAGTGCGTGAAACAAGAGATGTATATTTAAAGCTTGCGCAGATGCTCGGCACTCATTATTTTACCGATAAGATGCAGTCACTTTGCTTCAGAATAGACCAGCATGACAAGTATTCACTGATATGCGGTGCATATTCAAGACTGCTCGATGAAAACAGAAACGGCATTGATGAATTCAAAAAAGTCATAGAATCACTGAAAACAGAAAGCTCTGTCATTGACTGCGTTATAACAGAGAGAACTCCGGGAAATATATACAGTCATGCTATAAAGCATTATCCGGGGGAGGAGCAGCGTTATGTAAACAAATATCGTATGCCTTTGCTTAATGTATTCATAATACTTGAGGAACATGAATTTATCTGTCCTGTAAAGATGTTCCTTGATATATATAAACGCAGAATTTATGATAAGGATATAATCTGGGTATCAATGAATGAACATGCCGGTACAAAGGGTATTGAAATTATTCTGGAAGATAAATACAATAACCGTTACAGAGTATATGTAAAGAATGAAAAGGAATATATCAGCTACATGAACGGCTCTATTGACGGCATACAGCTTTATTCCGACTCAGATGATATATCCGAAGCACTTGCCCCGCATATAACAGTATACAAGCGTGATGATTCACCGCTGATACTTCCGGAAGGTTCTACAGTAATAGACTTTGCATTTGCAATCCATACACAGATTGGACTTTTTGCGAAAGCTGCGTTTGTGAACAATGTAAAAGCCGAACTTCATACAAAGCTGCATGACGGCGATAAAGTAGTTGTGCTGATTGATGAAAAGAGCCAGCAGCTTAATATTCCTACAGTAAATCCGACATGGTTCAGACACGTTGTAACAAAAAAGGCTATGGATAAGCTTATCGAATATATAACAATACAGATTGCCGGTGCAGAAAACAATAATAAACAACAATAAAGATTGTGAAATATAAATTCATATAAACATTTTAATCTGACAGATTTTTTAGGGGCGACCATTGGTCGCCCCTAAAAAAATAATTCATCGGACTCACGTTATTTAACGTGAGTTCGACAGAAAAATTTTAAGCTGAAAAACAAGGGAATTTTCTTATCTTTTGTAGGGGCGACCACTGGTCGCCCGTTGTTGCTTATTGGAAATTTCATCAGGCGGCTTCCAGCCGCTCAAACTTTTTTTGGAAAAAGTTTGACAAAAAACTTTTTTGAACGCCATTTAG
>JBJEQS010000130.1:0-2969 GCA_051881875.1 Oscillospiraceae bacterium | reverse complement strand
CAATCGTTCAAAAAAGTTTTTTGTCAAACTTTTTCCAAAAAAAGTTTGGGCGGCTTTCAGCCGCCTGATGAAATTTTCAGTAAACTATAACGGGCAACCAATGGTCGCCCCTGCAAAAATAATTCATCGAATTTGCATTAATGTATAATTTTGCTTGAAAAAGCCATAATGTAAATGTAAATTCAATTCATCAGGAGAAAAAATATGCTGCTTATACTTATAAGGTCGATTATACTCTATGTGTCAGTAATACTCGCCATAAGGCTTATGGGTAAGAGGCAGATTGGAGAATTGCAGCCGACAGAACTCGTTATAACCATACTTATATCCAATATAGCCACTATAACGCTTGAGGATACGGGTATACCGCTTATATCAGGAGTTATACCGATATTCCTGCTTGTATCATTTGAAATAATAATGTCATGGATAACCCTTAAAAACCGCCGCATAAGACAGCTTGTTTCCGGCAGTCCGCAGATTATAATAAGAGATGGCATAATCGACCAGAAACAGCTCAGAGAACTAAGATTTTCAGTTGATGACGTTATGGAATCACTCAGAGCCGTCAATATTTTCGATATATCGGAAGTACAGTTTGCTATAGTTGAAACAACCGGAAAAATATCTGTATACAGCAAATTTTCAGAACAGAATGCAACAAAAAAAGATATAGGCTTAAAAGGAAAATCGCTTGACCCGCCGTATATCATAATAAATGACGGAATCTTTCTCGGCAAATCATATGATGCCCTTGGCTTTGAAAAGCAATGGCTTGAAAATATACTGCATGATAAAAAACTCAGAGTTGAGGATATTTTTATAATGACGGCTCAGAAGGACGGAAATTATAATATTATTGAAAGGGATATTTAAGGCTTATGACAAGAATAAGAACGGCTGCCGCACTGCTGATTATTATAACTGCGATTTGTATATGTTCCCCATATCTTATAAGAAACCGAACTGTGAAAGTATCTGCAATTACTGAAAACATAGTTTCTGCACTGGAAAAAGGCGATAACATAAAAGCGGCGGAATATGCTGATGAGGCACTGGAGTTCTGGAACAGCTCCGGATATATACTTGACCCGCTTGTATGCAGTGACAGGCTTATGAGCGTATATACATCGCTTGTGCGTTTAAGACCTCTCATAGAAAGTGACAGCGATGAAATATATGCAGAGATAAAAAGCATCAATGCACAGCTTGAATTTATAAGTGAAATCGAATTCCCATATATATGCAATATATTCTGATTGAAAGGAGTGCTTCGGCATATGGCAAATTCAATGGACGACAGGTTTCCTTTTGAAAATGAAACCATTATACCAAACATAAAAAAGAATATACAGCGTATACGTCAGATATGTGACAATACCTCCGATTTGCTTGTGAATGAGATTGAAGCAAGCGGAATAAAAATTGCACTTCTCTGCTGTGAGGGTATGTTTTCAACTTCAACCATAACCGAACTTGTTCTTTTGCCGCTTACGAAAATATCAATTGAAAATGCAGACAGTCAGAAGCTTTATAATCATATGATGGATAAAATGCTTTTGTCTGCCGACAGAATTGAGGTAAAGGATTATGCACAGCTTTTCAGAACGATGAATTCAGGCTTTGCCGTTGTAATTATAGATGGTATCAGCGGAGCATTGGCATTCGGTGTTCAGGGATACAATGTAAGGGGTATAGATGAGCCGTCTGGCGAACAGAATATAACAGGTTCGCATGAGGGATTTGTAGAGGTTGTAAGGACAAATATGTCACTTATCCGCCGAAGAATGAAAACTCCTTTTCTAAAGCTTGAATTATTCGTAATGGGTGAAAAGAGCCAGACGGATATGTGCCTTTGCTATATGCGTGACAGAGTTCCGCACAAGCTTATTTCTGATATAAAGAAATCTTTGAAAAAGACTAATCTTGAAACTATTCTTTCAAGCGGATATATTCAGCCGTTTCTGCAAAGACCAAGAATGAGATTTTTCGATTCAACAGGTACTACTGAACGTCCCGATGTTTTATGCTCAAAGCTGCTTGAAGGCAGAGTTGCTCTGCTGATAGACGGCACACCGTTTGCAATAATAATTCCAAAGCTTTTCACAGACAGTTTTCAGACGATTGATGACTATAACTGCAAGCCTTATTATTCGGCATTTATAAGATGGATAAAATATGCGGCATTTCTCATCTCAATACTTGCACCGGCACTGTATGTTGCAATAGCGGTTCATCACCCCGAACTGCTTAACAGGACGCTGCTGCTTATACTTGCGGAGTCGGAGGAAAATGCTCCTTTTTCGCTTATTACAGAAGCGTTCGGAGTGCTTATCATGTATGAGGTAATCAGGGAGGCAGGATTAAGACTTCCAAAGGCGGTAGGCGGTGCTGTAAGCATTGTGGGAGGTCTTATAATCGGCGATTCCGCAGTAAATTCGGGATTTATCAGCACTCCCATGCTTACAATAATCGCCCTTGCCGTGACAAGCGGATTTGTAGTTCCCGACCTCAATCAGTCAGTGACGGTTTTAAGATTTGTCTTTCTGATATTCGGCGGATTATGGGGATTATACGGCATAAGCCTTGTGGCTGTTGTAATGCTTATGAATATATGTGCTACGGAGGATTATGGTTTTCCGTATACTGCACCTGTTTCACCGTTTACAGCAAAGGCTATGCGTGATATTATAACAAGGATAAGCTTCAGAAAAATGCAGAACGGAAATTTCACCATTGAAAAATTAAACAGAAAATAGCGGCGAGTCGCCGCCTCCGATTTTAAGTATTTTGTTTTATCCAAGCGGTCGGGTAGGTAAAAAGTGGTGAAATAAAGCTAAAACCGAAAATAAAAGTTTTGGTCAAGCTTTTTCAAAAGCTTGTAGGGTGTGGGACAAAGTCCCACAAATTCACGAAGTGAATTATAAGCCTTAGAAACGCTCCGCAAGGGGTGAATTTTCAGCCAAAGG
>JBJEQS010000129.1:0-2982 GCA_051881875.1 Oscillospiraceae bacterium | reverse complement strand
AACAGCGACCAAAGGCTCTGCCTTTGGAAACCGCCAGCTTTTTGAAAAAAGCTGGGCAAAAACTTTTGGTTTCGTTACTTTATTTACTGATAATTCTTTGCTTTGTGGCTCGACCGCTTTGATAAGGTTGATACTCCAAACTGGCGGCGGCAACTTGCCGAAAAAAGCTGGGCAAAAACTTTTGGTTTCGTTACTTTATTTACTGATAATTCTTTGCTTTGTGGCTCGACCGCTTTGATAAGGTTGATACTCCAAACTGGCGGCGGCAACTTGCCGAAAAAAGCCGGACAAAAACTTTTAGTTTCGTTACATTATTTAATTGTAACTTTTTTCTTATGGCTTGACCGCTTGGATAATACAAAATTTATTAAAGAAAGTTCAGGTGAAAATTTTTGAAAATAATTATAATAATAACAATAATTCTGCTTATAATATTCACCGCAGTTCAGAATAATATCCCCGTCATTAAAAAAATCAGAATAGATAATCCTGAACTGGAGGGAATAAAAATCGTTCAGCTTTCAGATTTGCACAGGAAAAAATTCGGTGATATGAATACAGGACTTATCCGCCGTCTGAGAAAAATATCTCCATCACTGATAATGCTTACAGGCGATATGGCAAGCCGTCAGGGAACGGATTTGAAACCGCTTGAAACGCTCCTTTCCGCATCAGCAAAGATATGCCCCGTATACTATGTACTCGGCAACCATGAAAATGATATGGACAGTGAGGACTATCAGAAAATACTGGATATAATAAGGCGTTCATCGGTTACTCTGCTGAAAAATCAGTCGGCGGATATACTGATTAACGGGAAAAATCTGCATATAACAGGTCTTTGCTATGAGAGAGCCAATTTCCGCAACAAATACGGCGGATTTAAGGGCTTGAAGCCGTATCTGATAAAGGATATAAACGAAGCGGTCGGATTAAAGGAGGATAAGTATACGATACTCCTTGCACATAATCCGCTGTATATGGATACATATGCAAGCTGGGGAGCGGACCTTGTATTATCAGGTCATGTGCATGGCGGAATAATAAAACTGCCGTTTATAAGGGGGATTCTCTCGCCGGAGAGGAAATTTTTCCCGAAATATTCAGCAGGATTATATAAAAAGGATAATACGATAATGTATGTAAACAGCGGACTTGGAAAGCTGAGAATATTCAATCCGCCTGAGATTACGCTGATTGAGTTTGTATGAGCGGCGAGCGGCAAGTTGCCATGATTATGTAATTATGCGGTCGAGCCACAAAGCAAACAATTACCAGTAAATAAAGCAACGAAATCAAAAGTTTTTGCCCAGCTTTTTTCAAAAAGCTGGTGGGGTCAAGGGGCAAAGCCCTTGTCGCCGTCCGCAGACGGCGAAACTCCAGGGGGTGCGGGGGCGAAGCCCCTGCCCTTCAATCGTTCCAAAAAGATTTTTTGGCAACCTTTTTATAAAAAAAGGTTGGGCGGCTTTCAGCCGCCTTTTTGCTGATAAGAAGTATCAGCAAACATACTGAATTTTATTCATTGATAAAATTATTATTTCTGTTTTGCGAACTTCGTTCGCAAAAACTTTTTCTTTCGGATTTGGCTTTATTTCAACATTTTGTACCTGCCCGACCGTTTGAATAAATAAAAATACCAATGAATAAAATTTTTTTTACTGCGGATAATATCCCTATATAACTATACGGAGGATAATATCTATGAAAATATCAAAAATAACACCCGAAATGTATAATGACATGAGCAAACAGGCATCACCGAAATCCAAAAGCTGGATTAATATACCTGTCGCATTCCTTACAGGCGGTGCAATATGCCTTATCGGTCAGATAATATTCAGCATATTCCAGTCAAACGGCTTTGAAAAAACTGAATGCAGCACATGGACATCAGTGATACTTGTACTTGCAAGTGCATTGCTGACAGGCTTCGGATTATATGAAAAACTGGCAAAACACGCAGGTGCAGGAACTCTCGTGCCGATAACAGGCTTTGCAAATGCGGTCGTATCATCAGCACTTGAATCAAAGACAGAGGGATATGTACTCGGTGTAGGCGTAAAGATATTCACAATAGCAGGGCCTGTCATACTCTATGGAACATCAGCATCATTTGCATACGGACTTATATATTATTTTTTCCTGAGATAATATTGATTTTTTTCTCTCTGTACGCTATAATTAGTATATGTTATCATGAAATTTTATGGAATAAGATTTCACGTTGAATTAACTACGGAGGGATTAGGAATTATGTTAGAGGGATTACTGGAAAAGAAAACGTGTGCGGAATGTAAGGTATGCTGCGTATATGATAACTATGATATATGGGAAACACCGTATTTTACACCTGAATCAGCTGAAAAGCTTATGAATATAAATCCGAATGTGCGAATGAAGAAAATGGATAAATGCTATACATTCAGGATAGACCCACTGATAGGTGATGAATTGTTTGTATGTCCGGCACTTGATACGAAAAGCGGCTGTATGCTCGGAGATGAAAAGCCGTTTGAATGTAAGATATGGCCATACAGGATAATGTCACTTGACGGCGAAAGGGTTATAGCAATATCGCCTGTATGTGAGAATATCAATGCAAAGCCGCTCAATGAGATAGTAAAATTCTTAAAGGACGGACTTGCAGAGGAGATATTCAGATATGCGGACAAGTATCCGGAGATAGTCAAGGAGTATGACAGTTCATATCCGATATTATTGTTTGAGAACAGAAGATAATTCTGTAAGATGCTGTTATTAATGAAATTGATGATTTTACAGTGTAGGGGCGACCATTGGTCGCCCATTGCGGTTTACTGGGAATTTCATCAGGCTCCTTATTTTATATCTTTTTTTTAAGCCGTCCTCTGCATTGCGGTTTACTGGGAATTTCATCAGGCGGCTTTCAGCCGCCCAAACTTTTTTGGAAAAGTTTGACAAAAAACTTTTTTGAACGCCATTTAGGGCGGGGGCTGCCGCCCC
>JBJEQS010000128.1:0-47670 GCA_051881875.1 Oscillospiraceae bacterium | reverse complement strand
CGTTTCGCTCATTCGAGCGACCAAAGGCTCTGCCTTTGGAAACCGCAAGCTTTTTGAAAAAAGCTTGGCAAAAACTTTTATTTTTCAGTTATTTTTTCTTAAAATTTTTCTGTTGAACTCATATTAATTAGCAGGCATAAGGTCTATGAATGCAACTTCGGGACGATTGCAGAAACGTGCAGGAACAGGATTATTTCCAAGACCGGAGGTTATAAACATATATCCCCTTCTGTTCTCAAAAAGTCCCTTGTCATATATCTCACTGCTGCTTCTGAAAATCTCGGGCAGCCATTGTCCCTCATAATATGCACAGCCTATAAATGGAATCTGCACTATACCTCCATGAGTATCGCCGCATACAGTCAAATCAGCACCGAATTTCTGATACTGCTCATACATTGGTATATGTGCAAGCAGTATGCTGAAAACATTCCTGTCAGGCGGGTCAAATTCATTTTCAAGGTCAAAGGTTTCGGAGAAATACACATTGTCGATACCGTATATCTGTATTTCATTTCTGTCCATCCATATTGTACTTGTTTTATAATCCATAACATTCACCGAGCTTAATTTCAGTGATGCAAGATAATCTTCATCTCTGTCATGCTCACCGGGAACAAAATACACAGGACATATATCCGTAAGAGATATTACAAAATCAGTGACTGTTGATATAATCTTTTCGCTGCTGCCGTTTGTATACATATCACCCATTACAAATATCAGGTTAGGCTTGTTTTTCTTTATTTTTGAAAATATTTTTGATGTACTCACATGAATTTTATCATAATGCAAATCGCTTATAACAGCAATTTTAACATTACTGCTTATCTTACTGCTGTAAATAACCGCATTGGTCTGTTTAAGCGTGAGATTATTGAAATACCATATGAATACGATAAGCAGCAGAACAATTATTCTGCCATAGCTTCTTCTCTGTTTTTTCTTATCTTTACTCATTATTTATCAATATGAACATTGAGATGGTTATAAGGAATATCAATTCCGTTTTTATCGAATTCATCCTTAACCTGCTCAAGAAGGTCGAAATTCAAATCCCAGTAATTATCAGCCAGAACCCATACTCTTGCATAGATTATAATTGCATTGTCGCCATGTTCGCCCACTCTTACAACAGGCTCAAGTCCTTCCTCATGGAGTGCAAGCTTATGATTGTCAATAAGGTTTAAAATAATTTTCTTTGCCTCTTTGTAATCGGAATCATAGCTTATTGAAAATTTAAGGTCAAGACGGCGTTTGTTTTTCTGATTATAGTTTACAATTCTGACATTTGAAAGATTTCCGTTAGGCGTATGAATGGTCTTATTGTCGGCAGTGACGATTGTAGTATTCAGTATGCTTATATTTTCAACTGTACCGACAATGTCACCGCATTCAATAAAATCGCCTACCTTGAAAGGCTTTGTAATCAGCAGCAGAAAGCCGCCGGCAATATTTGCAAGACTTCCCTGCAATGCAAGACCTATTGCAAGAGTTGCCGCACCAAGCGTTGTCACTATCGAATCCATCGGCACATTAAGCAGAGTAAGCACGATGATTACAACAAGTGAATCAAGCACGATTGTGAGCAGAGATTTAACAAATCCATGGAGTGTTTCATCAACATTTGCCTTCTGCATAAATGCAAGCACCACTTTGACAACCGATTTAACAAGCATAAGACCTATAATGAGTATAATTACCGCATAGACCAGCTTAGGCAGTATGTCCAGCACCATATCAGCCAGCTTGCTGAGAATATCTGTTACCTTTTCAGTTTCCTCCTTTGCGGTGCTCATAACATTTTCAACTGCATTTTCAGCCATAAGACCTGAATAAAGCGTTATAAATTCCTTCAATTCTTATACCTCCGTAATTGTGAATTTATGTAAGAAAAATACATACAGCATACTTCTTTACAAATATATTATAAATCATAAGCTGAAAAAGTCAACAATTACACTGAAAGTTTCAATAAAATTTCATCGAATAAAAAATTTTTTTCAAATTTATGTTGCAAATATTTATAAATTGTTATATAATTAATTTATATGTTATTTTAATAGAATGGAGAGTTATGTGTATGGAAATGCAGATGGAAATGTCTTATGTATGGGCTGTAGTAATAACAGGTATCACTGTTGTATTTGCAGGACTTGTTCTTCTCATCCTTTTCATAAGTGCAATCGGCAAAATTTTTGAGGCTTTGAACAAATCAAAAAAGCCGAAACAGAACACCGTATCAAAATCAGAGCCTGTAAAGGCGGTTCAGGAAGCTGTATCCATTCAGCCTGCCCCTGAAAAAACTGATGATGACAACGATGAGGTTATAGCTGTAATCTCTGCGGCTGTTGCAATGATGGCTGCTGCTGAAAACAAGACATACCGCATCAAATCTGTTAAGCCTGTAAGAAATTCAGGCTCACGCAATGCATGGGCTATGGCAGGTATCAGAGAAAATACAAATCCGTTTTAATCAAAAATAATTTTTAGGAAAGGGCAAGCTTTTTATGTTACAGACTTTTATTGAAGCCATTACCAACCTTGCAGCAACAAGCGGTTTTGCAGGGCTTGGAATCAAAGAAATAGTAATGTTTCTTATTTCTTTTGTATTTATGTATCTTGCTATTGCAAAGAAATTTGAACCTCTTCTTCTGCTTCCGATTTCATTCGGTATGCTGCTTACAAATCTTCCTTTCTCAGGACTTTACAATCCTGACCTCTTTCTGATTAATGAAGAAGGTCACATCGATGTTCTGAACGTTCTTACAAACGGCGGTCTTCTCGACCTCCTCTACCTCGGAGTAAAACTCCAGCTTTATCCGCCGCTTATATTCCTCGGAATTGGCACTATGACAGATTTCTCACCGCTTATCGCAAATCCTAAGAGCTTCCTTCTCGGAGCTGCCGCACAGGGCGGTATCTTCTTCACATTCATAGGTGCTGCACTCCTCGGAATGAGTGCTACTGAATCCGGTTCAATCGCTATTATCGGCGGTGCTGACGGTCCTACTGCAATCTATGTTTCAAGTAAGCTCCTTAAACCAACTGACAGCATCAATACAGGAACAATTGCTCTTGCGGCATATACCTATATGGCTCTTGTTCCTATCATACAGCCGCCTATAATGAAAGGTCTTACAACAAAGAAGGAACGTTCAGTCGTTATGGAACAGCTCAGAACAGTTTCAAAGACTGAAAAGATTATATTCCCTGTCGCAGTTACAATCGTTATTTCACTCCTTGTTCCGTCAGCAGCACCGCTTGTTGGTATGCTCATGCTCGGAAACCTTATGAAAGAAAGCGGAGTATGTGACAGACTTGTAAAGACTGCACAGAATGAGCTTATGAATATTGTAACAATATTCCTCGGTGTATCAGTTGGTGCAACAACAAAGGCTGAAAATATCCTCAATTCATCATTTGCAAAGGTTATCATTCTTGGTGTTATCGCATTCAGCATCGGTACAGCCTGCGGCGTACTCCTCGGAAAGCTTATGTACAAGGTAACAGGCGGAAAGGTAAATCCGCTTATCGGTTCAGCCGGTGTATCAGCCGTTCCGATGGCAGCTCGTGTATCACAGAAGGTTGGTGCTTCAGAAAACCCAACAAACTTCCTTCTCATGCACGCTATGGGACCAAACGTTGCAGGTGTTATCGGTTCAGCAGTTGCAGCCGGTGTACTCCTGAGTATTGTAAAGTAATCGGAAAGCATATTTTAGTTATAAAAATTAAGAGATGGCATATTTTATATGTCATCTCTTTTTTATACGATAATTTGCCGCCTCCAATTTATACAAGCGGTCGGGTAGGTACAAACCGCACCAATAAAGCAAAATCCAAAACTTTTAGTTTTGAGTTGTCGAAATCACGTTAAAATAACAGTCTATCTTAAAAATGAAACTATTTTCAGTATCAGTTCAACAACAAGACCAATACCGGCAACTCTGAAAATAATCTGGTCAACAATTCCGCCTGCTCTGCACATTCCAAGACCGATTGCCGGCTTTTTCAGTGGATACATAATCTTTATTTTCTTTTTGTTGAATACATCAAGACCTATATGTGTAAGTATTGAAATTCCCATGTAAAGAGCCGCCTGCGGAAGTATTATATATGCGGAAATAGTCATAAGCACAAGTCCTAATGCTGAATGCATAAAGCTTCTGTGCGGACAGCCCTTTCCGAACATACATATGGCAATAAGAGTCATAATCCCGACCATTATACGCATAATATTGCTGTCACTGCTGAATTTTGCTACCAAACCTACATGGAATATTATTTCCGAAAGTGCAATCAATAAAACTGATACTGTAATGATGATAAGAACCTTATTGAAATTCTGTCTGCTTTTTGATGTGCTTACATCAATATCGCTTATGACCGAGCCAATTGAAGCAACTCCAAGACACATAACGGTTTCAGGGATGGTCTGCGGCTGAGTTATAAGCATAGTAAGAGCCATACCGGCAGTAAGATGGGTTTTGCCTGTCATAAAAATACTAATTCTCCTTATAAATATTAAAAGGGCGTTTTATAATGTAATGATTATAAAAACGCCCTCAATAAAACATATTATTTAATATTACTGTTGCTTTCCGCTTTTTACGATTTTATAAGCCTGTTTGAATGAATCGCCAAGTTCAGCAATCATAGGGGTTATTTCATCAAGTATTTCGACATCTTTTTTTATATTTGCATCTACAATACGTCTTGCAAAATAATCATATAAAGCAGCAAGATTCTGAGATATTTCATATTTATGGTCAAGGCACTCGTCAAGATATCTTATAATTTTTTTTGCTTTCTGCAAGTATGTATTTGCCATGTCATATTTTTTGTCTTCAATATAAACCTTAGCATAATTAAGGTCTTTCACACAGCCCTCAAACAATTGTATAATCTGTTCTTCCTGAGTCATTGTCATAATTGACTGTTCTTTATACTGACTGTATGGATTGTTAGCAGCCATAACCATATAACCTCTTTTCTAAAATTAAAAACTTACATCTGAGCCAGATAATCGCTCTGTGAAGCATAATTTGAGAGAGTTGTTTCCATTTTATTGAACATCTCCCAATACTTATTCTTCTTCTTATCATAAAGTGTATTAAGATTCTTGAGTTTATTATTAATCTGCTCAAGCTTCTTGTATATTGTATTCTGCTTTTCAGTAGCCTTGCCGACTACACCGGCGAGTGATACGAGCGTACCAGGACTTCCCGATGAGGTATTGGCGGCATTTTTGCAGGCTGTATTAAGCCTTGTACCAAGACCGCTTTCAACATTTGTAAACATATCTGCAATTGCTTCGCCATTGGTTTTAAGAGCAGTTTTCAGAGTATCCTCATCAATACTGAGTTTACCGTAATCTTTCCAGTTGGAACTTGAATTTATTCCTATATTTGAAAGTACAAGGCTTGAATCTGAACCCTTTGTATATATAGCAGCACGCATATCCTGAAGGAACTTTGATATATCGGAATCATTATGAAGAAGACCTGTTTTAGATTTTTTCTCCCAGAGTTCGATTTCCTTATCGCTCATTTCTTTTTTCTGTGCCTCTGTCAGCGGAGGATATTTCTTATATGATGCTTCCTCATGGATAAGCTTGTTAAGGTCGCTAATAAGTGTATTATAGTCATCAACGAAACCTTTTATAGTATCATACATCTTGTCAACATTTTTGTCGGAGGAAATTTCAACATTTTCTGAAGTTACCTTCTTCATTTCAAATGTTACGCCGTTATAGTTGATTGTATTTCCGGCTCTTTCAATTATATTTCCATCTATTTCAAACTGAGCATTTGCACCTGCTTTATAATTTGCAGATGATGTATCTATCTGACCTGAATTCATATCAAAGCCGAGTGCAGAAAGGAAATTTCCATCATCGGCAATATTAAGGGCAAAGTCCGAGCCTGTATTTGCATTAGTTATTGAAAATGTATCGCTAAGACCGTTATAAGCCATCTTAACGCCAGCACCGCTGTTATTTATCTTGCTTAAAACCTGTGAAATTGTATCCGTTTCGGAATATTCAATCTCAACGTCATTTATAGTGAGCTTGCCGCTTCCGATAGGTGTACCGTTTGAAGTGGTAACATCTTTGAGGGCGGCAGTAAATGAAATTCCTGATGCTGCATTATCCTTTGATACGCCAAGAGTTCCGAGAACATCATCATTTCCTGATACAGAAACGCTTCTTCCTGTACCGTTTGCAGAAAGTTCAATTTTGCCATTATTTTCAGCGATATTTATACCTGAACCGAACGCCTTGTAAATATCGCTCTTTATGTCCATAAGAGTCTGACCTTCATCAAGCTTAAAGGTTTTTGAATTGCCGTCAAGAGCAATTGTTACTTCGCCGTTAAGCTTTATATCAGGATTTACAGTACCTGTCTTGAGAGTATAGGAATCAGGGTCGGACTCATCAGCCTTTTCAGCCTTTGAAGATGAAACACCTCCTTTGTAACCAATCATAGCAAGACCGCCTGTTGAACCGGAAACTTTGAATTCAGATGAAGATGTGAATTCAATCGAATCATAGGAATTCTCATCATCAGGGTCTTTAGCCTTGAAACTGAGTGATATTTCTGTCATGCCTTCACTCTGAAGTTTTGCATTTATGGCATTGGCAAATTCCTCTGTATTGGTTTTTCCATCAGCGTCCTTGGAAACACTGTTTGCAATTTCAGCGAGGTCAATTTCCACATCTTTAAATGTATCCTTGCCCTCATCATCAGTACCTGTCTTAACTGAAAATTTAACTTTTCTGTCATAATTTGACGCTGTACTGTTCATAGTAACTTTATTTGTACTTACCTTGGCTGATGATACAGAAGCGGCAGATGCAAGTGAATTTACCTTTACATTAAAGGTTTGTTCATCAGCACCTGATGATGAAATAATTTTTACAGCATCTGATGATGAAGTCGAGGTGGAAAGATTAAATGTTGAAGTAGAACGCAGTGAAGTGCTTGAAGTAAGGCTGAAATATTTATCCTGAAAATCGTTAATTTTAGTAATAACATCTCTGTATGATTCCTGCTGCCATGTAAGAACTTGCTGCTGCTGTTTCTGCTTGTCTATTTTTGTCTGAACTCCGGAGAGCATACTTTCAACCATTGACTCGGTATCCATACCCGAAATCATGCCCGAAAGACCGTTGCTTGAAGCAGCTGACGATGTTGTAGTTGCATTAATATTCATAAAACATCACAATCCTTTCAATAATATCACAATTGACAATCCATTATCTTATATATTATATATCGTCCGAAAAAGCTGAAATTAAATACTATATTTTTCGGTTACGCTTGGGAAAATAAACATTCTGACTTGCCGCCGCAGCGGAAGATGAATAGTATTTTGAAGCATTTGCCTCTGCACCGGAATTGAGTTCTTTTATTTTTTCAATCATCAGGTCCCTGCACTGAGATAATTTTTCAAAAACAAGATTATCTCTTGAACGGATATCTGCAGCAAGTGATTTCATTTTCATTCGCTCATCATATATTTTTTTATTGATTTCAGAAAGTGAATCATATTCCGCATTATCCGACATTATATTGTGAAGCTCATCATTTTGTTCAGTATTTATACCTTTTAGTATTTCAAAATTTTCCTTTACCTTTTCAAAACAGATATCACGCTTATATATATTTTCTTCCAGTTCATCATAATTGCATATGAGTATTTCATCTGTAAATTTTTTCATTTTCAAAAGATTTTCATTTATATTTTCTATTAACTTCAATATATATTCAGGACTCAATTCAACATTATTCATATTAATTCTCCTAAAAATATTTTATTTTTTTTAACTTTGCATATTTTATTTGACAAAAAATTATGATATAATACATATATCTGATAATAACCAAAGGAGGAAAATCATGTTTCCGAACAAATGCAAAGCAATATTAATGACTGAAAACAACAGTATTCTTGAATATGGAGAAGCAAAAATTTCTCTGAAAAACAAAACTGTTGATTTTGTAAACAGCTTTGTTCCGCTGCTCCCGATGTCAACAATGGTGAAAATCATATGCTGTGAAAATGAAACCAACACTCACCTTATAACCGGAAATGTATATCTTTCATCCACAACTCTGCTCAGAATTGATAATATAAATATAAAGCTTTTTGACGGTGCGGAACAGGTTCTGACAATGGAAGTTTCCATACCTGCAAAAATACTTGAAATATCACAGAAAGCATCATTTTTCAGTGTAAGAACCACTAAAAAGTGGCTTGACTGCACTATCTCATCAATATCCGCCGAAAAAATATGTTTTTATACATCATGGAGGAAAACTGCCGCAAGCAACGTTTCAAAGATACAGATACATCAGCCTGTGTTTCCCTCGGCAACGGATATAAGCATAAAAATAAGCGGAAAGCCTATAATCTTCGGAGAAAAATACAAGTATATATACAGTCTTACCGGTCTGAAAGAAAAAGAACGTTCAACGCTGCATACGTTTATAAGACAGTATAGTACACTTATAATTGACAATGTCAATTCCCATTAAGATTTGAGAACATATCGGCAATCTTTGAAGCATCTACTTTTTCAGTGGATTCCTTATTGCTTTCCATAGTCATACAAAGTTCACTTCTGAGGATTTTAACATCCTTAGGAGCAGTTATGCCTATTTTCACCTTATCATTTGAAACTTCAACGATTCTTACTTCGATGTTGTCATTAATCCATAATGATTCACCGCTTTTTCTTGATAAAACCAGCATTATATGTTAATTCTCCTTTCCTTTTGCGAATGCAAAATAACGTACAGGGAAATTCTCATCAAGTATAACCTGCATAGCCTTTGATGATGCCGGATTGATTATAACAGGACTTTTAAGATTAACTGTTGATTCCTGAAGATTATCTTTTACAACCATTACAAGCCAGCATTCAAAATCAGAATCTGCATCTATTTTTTCAAGTTCTGATTTTGCAACGTTCTTTTTATAGTTTTCCTTTTCAACGGCTATTGATGCATCAGCGAGTATAAAACAGAGTTCAGATGTTTCAGCTGACTGAAGCCATGCGATATTTTCAACTTCATCATCCTGAAGTATAACAAATCTGCTGTATTCTTCAAATCCGTACAATGGCTGCACAAATGTTATAATATCGTTTTCTGAAACTTCAATTTCTCCGAAATCTCTTGTATTAATTTTCATAGAAATACCCCTTTTCATTATATAATAAAATGATGATATAATCAACAGGACTGTTCAAAAAAATTTTTTTGAACAGTCCTTTTTTAATCCGATTGTCCTTTAGAACAGATTTGATTAAAAAACTATTCTTCTGGTTTTTCATAATCCGGATCTGATGACGGCGGAACATAGTTAATGCCTCCGACATATTCAATCTTTACTTCCGGAAACTGAGTTATTTCCATATGATATTTACCAGGAACATATTCCATCTTATTTTTTTCAATATTCCATTCATTTTTCAGTTCCGCAGCTGTAACCGAAACGTCTATACCGCCAGGTTCAACGCTCATTTCAGGTGAAGCGATTTCAACAGCTGAAAGCTGACCTGTAATTGAAACATTGCTGAGATTTTTATTTTTGATATAGTCGCCTATAGTGATACCTTTCTGAATCTGCGAAAGAGCGTTCCCGTCTTTTACAAATTCAGCGGTTGCATTATTTGAAGCCTGTATTGATTTTGTACCTTCCTCTGCAATAACCTTTGATACGCTTTTCATACCAAGACTTTCATATGTTTTAGTAAAGTCCATATTAACCTCTGCGTCTTTGGTAGCGATGTTAACCCTTGCAGGATTAGAGGTCTGATTTCTCTGCGGCGGAGTCTGTCTTGCAGTCAGAGTGGCAGGTTCAGTATGAATATTATACTCTATAGGCTTACTTGTAATTTTAAGCAATAAATCCATATTAATCCTCCTGACTTAATAAATTTATCATTATTTTACGAAGTCCATCAAAGACTGTGGTATAACCTTGCTTCCGTACTGAAGCGTAAGCATCCATGCATATTCAAATGATTTATAGTTTATAAGTTCTTCAGTATCTTCCACGCCTTCAAGGTTTGATTGTTTTTCCTTTAGGAGAGCATTTTCATTTTCGAGTCTTGAAAGATTTGATTCAAGGAAATTTGTTCTTACGCCTATTTCGGATATATTGGTAACAAGATTATCGGTGGACTCCTTAAATTTCACTTCATAAGCTCCGAACGTATCCATATCACCATTTCTTATAGCATCGGACATACCTTTCAGAAGGCTGCATAAATTATTAGGAACTTCATATTCCTTTGAAACACCGTCACTTCCTGTATATTCCACACTGCTTGTTCCATATCCGAGGCAGTCAAGACCTGATACTGAAACCTTGAAAGCAGTTTTAGTATTGAGTTCCGAACCGATAAAGGATACTCCAAGACCTATATCCATATATACATCTTCACTGTCAGGAACCTGACCGCCAGCTGTTTCAAATATTCCGTTATTCTTTGATATGGAATCTACTTCAACGCCATTGTAGCATACAGCCCCGCTGTCATTTACAGTAAAAGGAGCAGTTAAACTGTTATTTATACCGCCAAGTACATATTTATCGTTATATGTACAGTTTCCCAACTCAAGAATCTGTTCTCTGTATAAATCGAACTGTACAGCGAAAGTTTCTCTTTCAGTCTGATTTGTACCATTCTGAAGCTTTATTGACTGTTCATGAACAGTATCTGC
The DNA here is from genome assembly GCA_051881875.1 of Oscillospiraceae bacterium. Lineage (GTDB taxonomy): Bacteria > Bacillota > Clostridia > Oscillospirales > Ruminococcaceae > UBA5884. The sequence continues at coordinate 36,934 of JBJEQS010000128.1, read as the reverse complement.
TATTTCCTTTACAGACATAAGATTTGTTTCAGTAACCTTTAATTCCTCATCAGCAACGCCGATATTTTCCTGAAGCTGTTCACTTTTATAAAGTTTCTGTCTTGTTTTAAGGGCAGTTATACCGCTTGAAACGTCCTGTGAAATTTTGTTATATTTTCTTCCTGATTCAAGCTTTTCAGCAGAATTTGAAACATTCGAAAGAGTATTGTTCATATTTGCAAGATACATTCTTGTAATACTGTTCTGAGTAATTCTCATTTTATATCATCTCCTTGCTTTATACAGCCATGCGGTTTATAAGAACGTCCAGAAGGTCATCCATAACTGTCATCATTCTTGCCGCTGCCTGATAAGCTCTGTTGTATGTAAGCATATTTACAGTTTCTTCGCTTTCACTTACACCTGAAACAGAATCTCTGCTGTTGAGAACTTCATTTGCAATATTTTCGGCAGCTTTGAATTTGTTTTCACTTAAACGGACATCGCTTGCAAGAGTTCCCACATAGCTGTTTACATAATCGCTGAAAGTGCCTGAAAAATCATTATTATCAAAATTATGATTTTTCTCCATAAGCGATGAAATCATTTTAAGAATATTCTGATTATCAGCAACATCTTTGTCTTCAATGAGGACTGAAGAATTTTTTCTGAGTTCATCGGTAATTGTAATGCTTGCTGCATCGCATCTCATATTCGGATAAACCTTTCCATCATCTTTCTGAACACCGAAAATCTTTACATATGTTGTGTTACCGTTAGCATCAGTGCCGTTAGGAATAATATTGTTGAAAGTTTCAGCAAAGGTTGCTGAAAACTCATCAAGCTTGTTCATATAATATGGTATACCATTTTCAGCGGACTGTTTTTCAGAGGCATTAACCCCCGCACCATTGATTATATCGGAATAAGCCTTTAATTTTCCTGTACCTTTTGTGGCATCAGTGCCGTCTTTCATCCATGTAAGGCTTATTGTTCCGCTTGAATTTTCCTGATAGTTAATCATATCATATTCAAGACCGTTTACAACCTCATGGCCATTGAAAGTTAGATTTATAGTTCCGTCAATATTGTCCTGTACAGTTATGTCACCATATGCTGAAAGCTTATCAAGTATGAGATTTCTCTCATCAAGCAGTTCATTAGGACCGTATTCATCGGTATATCCGTTAGCTACAACCGAAGTTTTTATACTTTTATTCAATTCAGCAAGTTTTGCAAAATCATTGTTTACATCTGCAACATCCACACCGAGTTCAGTCCTGCACTGTTGTGAATATTCTTCAAGTCCCTTGTAAAGCTGGTTAAGAGTCTGAGCCATACCATTAAAGGCAGTTGCAACAACGTTTGCATCGGCTTCGGAAGTAGGATTGTTTGAAAAATCTTCAAGGGCAGTATATATTTCCCTGATTGAATTGCTTATTGCATAGCCGCTTCCTTCCAGACCTTCGTCAAACTCCTGAAGTATGGATTCAATATTTGAAAGCATATCATTTTTCTGTTCAAAGTATCCTACTTCCTTATTTTGTGTTCTGTAGGAAGTATCAAGACGGTCGCTTCTTATCTGGTTAACACCCTTTATTGTAATGCCTTCACCGTCATTGACGCCTTTTATCGGAGCATATCTTGTTTTCGTGTTATCGGTATAATTTGAAGTCTGCACAACACGCTGTCTTGTATAGCCTTCTGTAGCAATATTTGCAAGGTTGTGACCTGTAATATCGAGGGATTTCTGAGTTGAGAATATAGCAGATTTACTTGCTTCAAAACCTAAATATGTAGGTCTCAATTTAAATTCCTCCTTTTAATAATTTATATCTGTGTATTGAAAATCGAACTTTTTCTGACATTGCCGTTCTGGATACCTTTCTGATTATAACAGTTGGGGTCAGAGATATTATCGGAAACCGAGTTCAGTTCGTCCATAATTCTGAGGTTCATATCAGCAATTTCAAGTGATTTGCTGTTATACTGCTTTATATTATCAGATGCAAGTATAAATTCCTCACAGATTTTTTCAAGATTCTCTTTTTCATCGCCTTCAAAAAGAGCAGCGATTTCCTTTAATTTAATATCTGCGATGCCTTCATCAAGGAAAAGAATCTGACGGTTGTTTTCAAAATCCTGCATTTTTCTGATAATGAACTGATATTCTGACATAACTGTCTCGACACGCCTGACATCGTTTGAAAGCAAAGCGGCAAGTTTTTCCTGTTCCTTAATTTCAGTTTCCTTGAGAAATGAAACATATTCTGTCATAAATTTATAAATCTTACTATAATCAGCCAAATAAAAGCACCTCACAAAAAAATTATCTGCCTCAGAATATCATATGTGCAATAATAGCATCTGCAGCAGCACCTGATGAAACAGCATAAGTGCCGTTTTCAATTTTTGATTTTATTTCCATAACACGCTCAGCAGATGCACTGTTCTTTACTTCCTCAGAGATACTCTTTGTTTTTTCGTTCATAGCTCTGAATGAATCAGCATTTGAACTTATTGAAACAGTATCGGTCTTTTCCTCAGAAAGTCTGCTTCCGCTTTTGATATTATGAATCGAAACGCTGTCCTTATAAGGATTTACCACAGCAGTATTGCTGATATATCCGTTATTCATAACATTATTGATATTCATAAAACACACCTCTCTTAAACGGAATATTTTTTCGGAATGAAAAATTAATAACGCTATATATATATTCGTCAAAGAAATAAATATTTAAATAGTTTTTCTGCAAATAAAATTCTAAAATACTGCCTGTTTTGTAAAAAATTTATATCATAAAAAACAGTTTTTTTATAAAATCATATTGTAAAAAGTTTAATTTTCTGATATAATAAAAGGGATTATAAAGGAGGATTGCACAAATGAGCAAAGTAATATCAATTATAACGCAAAAAGGCGGTGTCGGCAAAACTACTATCGTCAATGCACTTGCTTCTGTACTCAGCAAACGTGGTTTAAGAATTCTTACAATAGACATGGACCCTCAGGGCAATCTCTCATACAGTGTTGGTGCGGAAACCGAAGTTTCTCCTACCGTATATGAAGTATTTACAGGAGATGTAGATGCCCAGTATGCTGTCCAGAGATGTGCAATGACAGATATAATACCATCAAATATCCTTCTGAGCAGTGTCGAACTTGAATTCACCGGATACAACAGAGAATATCTTCTCTCAAAAGCTATACAAAGTATAAAACCATTATATGATTTTATACTTATAGATTCTCCTCCGGGACTTGGAATACTCACTGTAAACGCACTTACAGCCTCTGATTATGTCATAATGCCTATGCTGCCTGACATATTCAGTCTTCAGGGCATAACCATGGTATATGAAACAGTCGAGCATATCCAGCAGTCATGCAATCCTAACTTAAAACCACTCGGCATACTTGTAAACAAATTCAATAAGCGTTCACTTCTCCATCGTGAAGTATTCGGTACTGCAAAGATGATTTCCGAAAGCATCAACGTGCCGGTTTTCAATACAATCATCAGAAACTGCAATGAATTGTCAGAAGCACAGTCACTCCAGTGCGACATCACAGATTATGCAAAACGCTGCCGTGGCGTCAAGGATTTCAATATGCTCGCAAATGAACTTAAAGACAGAGGGCTTTGATAAGATACCGAAAATTTTATGAATGAGGTCTGTTTATGAAGAAAACAAAACGTGATATACATAAAGAGATTATGTATAATAAAATAATGCCGACAGGACATATGAAAAGAAGTGGTTTCGAGGAATATGTTGACGTTAATGATGATAATAATATTTCCTCAATTTCATTTCCTGAAAAAGCTGATATAAATCCGGAGGAATTCAAACCAAAAACTCCGGCAGAAAGTGCAAGTGAAAGAAAAGCCCGCATGGCCGCCGAAGAAGACAGAGCAGCCCAAAAGATAGACTCTGAAAATGAAAACATTGTAAAAATACTCTCAGAAAAGGAAAAAACGATTCATCAGCCTCCCGAACCGCCCAAACCTGCTGAAAACATTCAGCCTGCTCCTAATGCTGTTAACGAAAAAAAGCCTGAACTGAAAAAACCTGCCGAAAATATTCAGCCTGAAACTCCCGAACCGCCGCAGCCTGTTCAGATTGTAAAAAATTATGATGCCGAAGTTATCACTGAAAATACCCCTTTGGCAGAAAATGTTCCGTTTGATAAAGCAATCCGGGACGAAACTGCTGTATCCGATAACTCCACAGTTTCTGACAGCAAAAAGGAATTCTCAGTTGATGATATTCTCAATGAAATTCCTGAGAACAAGCCTTCTGTCAAATCTGCTCCAAAGGTTCAGCTTCCTGAACTTATAAATATAAACGAGGTTATGATTAACAATAAAATTGATGAAATACTTGACAAATTTAACTGCTGCAAGTGTCCTGACTGCAAACTTGAAGTAATTGCAACTGCCCTCAATAAGCTCTCTCCTCAGTATGTAATCAAAAGGAATGAACATACTGTTCCCGATGCAATTGCTGAAAGCAGTTATGCCAAGATAAATTCAGCTCTTATAAATGCTATAATAACTTTAAGAGCCAACCCTGTTCATAAATAATTAACTTTGCAACTATTTAATTTCTGATTTTTATTCCGATTTATATTTTAGAAAAATCTGTTTTAATTTTTTTATTTTCAAAGGAGATGTATTTATATGGTAAACAATATCCAAAGCACACAGACTAATGCCGTATCCGATATTTCTGTAAAAAAACTTGAAACAGCATCTGCTTCAACCAAACAGAAACAATCCAGTAATTCTGAGCAGTATGAAGGAAGATATGATACTTTTGAAAAATCAAATTCATCATCTGAAGATACTACAGGTATCTATTCAAAAGAGAAAATTGCCGAGCAGCTTGAATTAGCCGAAGAACAGCGTCAGCAGGCTTTCCATAACTTCATTCAGAGTATGGTAACCGAACAGTTTGAAGAATCAAATTTCACTCTTGCCGGACTCAATCTCAAAGTTACAGAAGCTGACAGCCAGAAAGCTCTTGAAGCCATCTCAGATGGCGGTGAATATTCTGTTGATGCAGTTGCTACAAGAATAATGGATATGGCAGAGGCTCTTGCAGGCGGCGACCAGACAAAACTTGCAATGCTTCGTGAAGCTGTTACAGCCGGTTTCAGTGACGCAGCGAAGAAACTCGGTCTTAAAGATGAAGAAATGCCGGATATAACTAAGGAAACTTATGCCGAAGTTATGAATCGCTTTGATGCATGGGAACAGTCTTTCAAAGAAAAAGAAGAAGACAGTGAACAGGAATAATATTTATAATAATGCGAATTCACATAATACAAAAACGGATTGAATTTATTATTCAATCCGTTTTTTATATCTTAAATTTGCTTAAGGCTTTATCTGGAAATAATAACGCATGGTAACATTGTTTTTGCTTTTTCCCCATTTTATGTCCATACTTACTATATACCCCTCATCATTCTTTGATGGGATTTCAAGTGATGTTTTATTAGTATAAACAGGTTCATAATTCATGTCATATACAGAATAAAGGACATCTCCTATATAGTTGCCTGTAAATGACACAGCAGTATTTCCATTTACATCCTGTTCAAACCAAGGAATAGAATCACTTGACTGTATATCAGCAATAACGGGTAAATCATATTCAGTAATTTTATCCTCATATTGTTTTTGAATCTTATAACCTTTCAGTTCAGATGAGTTACTTCCAACTATTACAAACACAGTTCCTATATATTTATTACTGTTGATATTGCGATTGAGTACACCGGCAACTCCTATAAGAAAAATTGCTGCCGCAATCAAAAATATGAGCCTGCTTTGAGTTCTTTCTCTTTTTTCTGCATTATTGTTTTTTTCAGCTTTATTCTTCATCATTATACCCTCTCAAATAAAATAATATCTAAGTATATTGTATAATAATTTATATAAAAATGCAAGTACCGCAAGAAAAAATTTTCAATTATTTTAAACCGGTTTCAAATTCTTCCAGTAAAAAAGCCACAAGTTCCTTCATAGGCTCACTGTTTTTCAAAGCTGTTTTTATAAGCCTTATGTATGCAATCTTATTTCCCTCATTAAGAGCCATCATAGCAGTACCCATATAATAGCCAAAACGATGAAGGGGAGGCATTATTTCAACATCATTTTCATTGAAAATTTCCGGATTGTAAATATTGAAAACATAATCTGAAAGCATTGAAATAAATATATAGTACAAATCATGCTTATCAGAATTTTGAAGTTCCTTTGAATTAAGTACAGCAACCTCAAGAGCTGAAACAATCCAGAAAAGCTGTTTTATTGAATCTGTAAAGCTGAATTCCTGAGAATATTCGAGTGTAACTTCAGCATAATCATCGTGCTTTGATGCTATTTTTACAAAATAATCTCTTGTTTGTTCATATGTCATTTTGGGAATTGCCTCTGAAACATCTGTTTTATATTTCATAGCAAGATATATAAGTTCTGAATATCCGCCGTTCCAGTCATCAATCGAATTGACAAGCTTCTGAATTTTCTGCGGAGTATTTTTGTTTTTCTCATTCGCAATAATTTTCATCATTGAAATAAAAGCATCATCTGATTTTATTTTTGAGATTTCTTTTGCAAATTCAATTCTTGTATCAGGATTGTCATAATAAAAATCTTCAATCTGCTTATTTGCAATACTGATTTTATCTGAATCGTTCATTTCAAGAATACGCTTATAAATGTCAGCAATATATTTATAATACTCAGCATTTTCGGCAAGTGCAGATATAATTTTTATATATTTGCTAAATCTTGCTAAATCAATATTTTTAATATCAATTTCAGATAAAAGCTTCAAAGCTTCCTCGTCACGTTCGAGTCTAAAAAGACAATGAGCAGCATTTATCATGCCTTCATAATAATCAAGATTATTTATCCCTTTTATAGCACTGTATCTTAAATCATTCAAATTCAATTCATTGTTTAAATACTGTCTATAAATCTCAAAATATTTCAGATAATACTCATATGATTTCTCAAAATTATCCTGATTATAATACAACAAAGCCATCATAGCATAAATCTGAATAGTACACGCTGAATTTTCAGCACCATCCAACGCCATATACTCTTCATAAATTTTCTCTGCTTCATCATATCGTTCATTATGTCCAAGATAAGCAATATACTCTTTATAGCAGTGATTTCTGTATCCTAACCCCTTACCTTTCCGGCAAACTTCAATCCATATTTCAAGATATTTTCCAACATCTTCTTCATTGCTTATATCTACAAGATGAGCTAAAGTTCTTGAATTTTCAGGGTCTTTCTCCAATTCTTCAAGCAAAGGTTTTAAATTTCGCTCTTTTTTAGCCATTCTCTGGTCTACACTTTTATATGCATATCCATAATGGTGTGCAATTGTTGTAAAAAATCCATGAGGAGCATACATGGGCAATGCTTCATGAATTTCTCCTTCAAATCTTATATCCGGTTCACGTCTTATCATACGGCTTGCAAGAAAATCTGAAAAATATTTTTGAGTACAATCAAGATAATTTCTTATTTTATAGCTTGCAGAACGATATTTCATATAAAGTTCCGGATATTTAAAGAAATTAACTATTTCACTGATATCTTCATCAAAATATTCATCAGCATCAATAAACATAAACCATAATCCTTCTGCTCTTTCAAGTCCATAATTTCTTGCAGCTGAAAAATCATTGCACCATTCAAATTCATAAAATTTGTCAGCATATTTTTTAGCAATTTCAATTGTTCTGTCAGTAGAGCCGGTATCAACAATTATAAGCTCGCTTTTTATCTGCTGTCTTAGAGGCATAAGAGCCTTCATGCAATTTTCAAGATGTCTTTCCTCATTTTTTACAATCATACCTATTGACAAAAGAATCTGATTATTATCTGAATTTACATTTTTTAATTTTACTTTCATGGAATACCTTTCTTAACAACAAACCGCCCCCGAAGGAGCGGCCTGTCTATAAAAATAATAGTTAATATTAATCTTACTGAATACAAGACTACTGGAGAAGCTGAAGAACGCTCTGTGTCTTTGTATTTGCCTGAGCAAGCATTGCCTGAGCAGCCTGAGTAAGAACGTTTCCTGATGTGTACTTCATCATTTCCTTAGCCATGTCTGTGTCACGGATACGGCTGTTAGCAGAATTCATGTTTTCAGAAGCTGTGTTGAGGTTGTTAATAGTATATTCAAGTCTGTTCTGCATAGCACCGAGGTCACCACGCTGTGATGATACATTGTCAATAGCATCTCTGATTAATTCAGCTGCCTTTGAAGCAATAGCCTGGTCGCTGATGTTAATTGTTTTACCGCTCTGATAAGCAGAAGCCTGACCCTGTGTAATATCAGTATTGCCATCATCACGTGCACCTACTGTCAATGTATTGGAATTAGCACCTGCACCATTGTCAATAAGCATCTTGGTAGTTGTTGTTTCTTTACCATCATTACCAATATAACTAACAGTACCTGACATCTTGCTGAAAAGATTATCTGTTGTCATTCTCTTAAGGCTTACTGCCAACTTATCTGCTTTATTTGATGTTTCACCAATCTGAAGTGTAAGAGCTTTTCCCTTAACACCAGCAATCTGTGAACCTTTTTCACCAATGACTGTAGATGAACCATTTTCCATAGCACCATTAAAGAGCTTATTGCCGTTGAAATTAGCTGTGATAGCTATACGGTCAATTTCTGCTGAGAGCTGATCCATTTCAGCCTGAAGAGCTGCACGGTCTGTACCTGCTCTCTGACCTTTTACTGTTCCGCCAGCACTATCAGTATAATCACCGATACCATAAGCATCTCCGCCTGTTTTACCATTATCTTCGTTGATACCGTTAGCAGATTTTTCAGCAAGTTCAACCATACGGTTAAGCTGGTCATGAATTTCGCCAAGGTAACCTTCAGCTGTCTGAATGAGAGAGATACCGTCTTCTGCGTTAGCTGATGCAGTATCAAGAGCCTTAATCTGAGCTTTCATCTTTTCAGAAATTGCAAGACCTGAAGCGTCATCGCCTGCACGGTTGATTTTGAAACCTGAAGACAATTTTTCAAGTGACTTTGAAACGCCATTGTTGTTCTTGTTTAAGTTTCTGTTCGCATTCATAGCTGCGATATTAGATCTAACTACCATTCCCATAATAATACCTCCATGTAATTAAAAAAATTAAAATAAAATTGATATGATGAGGATATCCATTCCCCATATAATAAACGATACACTATCAATAACAGGCCTGTATATTTTCAAGTACATCTTGCACTTTTTTTTGTGCTTATGTCTTATAAATCGTCCATTATATTAAGAATTAAACCCCTAATTCTGCACAAATTATTTTAAAATATTTTATGCATATTCAACAATAATATAAGGATTTATTCAGTATATCTTCGGAAATATCAATCGTCTTTCTTATTGTTAATCTGTTCACGCTGTTTCTGGAAAATATATGAACACAGTGCATCATTGCCTTTTGAGCTTTCATCATCATCGACTACAAACTGACAGCCATAGTGGTAAACACCAAGTTCCTTGAAAAATGTAATACGCATTATTTTGCACTGCCAGAAATACACTCTGTTTTTAATCTGCATTTCAATCCATACAACTGTATCCATTTTCAGTTCTTTTTTTGTTTCAATGCGAAGACCGCTAAGGCTTATATCATTTATAACGACCTCATCAGGTTCTGTGACCTTTGCCTCAATAAAAGTATCAGCTACATACATATTTGTCGGATTGCATATATCCACTCTGAAAAAATTTCTTCTTTCAGATTCAACAAGAGAAATAATATCTGTAATTTTCATTTCATTAGGAGTAGATGTCAGAACCTTTCCGATTATCACTCTGAAACCATGTTTTCTGTTGAATATATTTACCTTGACCTCAACATTGTAGCTTACTAAATTCATATTTCCATCTTTATCAGCAATTTTTATTGATTCGTCATCAATTTCAACAATCTTGCCTCTTGCAATGATATGATTTGTCATATTTTTCACTTCACACAAAGAATCCACATAGTTTGAAGGCAAAATCATAAATTATACTCCTCCTTTCATATTAAATGTATAGTTTTTTATAAAGCAAATGGATTATTATGCCTTTTTAAATATACTTTATACAATATTATAGCAGATTTTTGATATAAAATATAAAGTTTATCTAATAACATTATACACAAAGAAAAATGCTAAGTAAATAGGATTTATAAAAAATTTTTTCATAAATTTATTTTTTTCGTAATTTTTCTCTGTTTTTAATATCGGCAGATGTTTTAAGCAGCTGACAATAAATAGCAGCAACTACCTCATAGAGTTCAGGAGGGATTGTCGTTCCCACCTCAAGCATACACATCATTGATGCTGCACTGTCATCTCTGAACACAGGTATTCCATTATTTTCCGCAATATCAATTATCTTGTCAGCAATTGTACCATATCCGGAAGCAATTACAATCGGAGCTTTATCCTTTTCCGCATTATATTTAAGAGCAACCGCTTTATTCCTTTTAGATTTTGACATTTACACCAGTCCTTTTATAAGGGAGAGTTTTGAATACCTCAATCAGTGAACGCTGATGTTCACGCTTGTCAACTCTTATCTCCTTAAATCTGTAATCTGAAAAACTGATACATTCATTGAAGCTTTTTGCTGAATCCTTAAAGTCATCATAATACTCTTTCGGACAGAGCAATGACATGGAAATATTCTTGTCATTTACAAACAGTTCCATTTCAAACTGACCTATACTCTCAATATCAAAAACAATAAGCATATGGGTATTATTTCTGACGCTGCCGCCAGAGGATTTCTTCTCCTCATCTTCCTCCGAATTAATCCATATCTCAGCGAAAGCTTTCATATCCATATCTTCAACAGGGATAACAAAATGAAGCAGAGGAGTGAAATTGCATGGAGATGAAAGCAGACTTTCGATTATTTTATCAATCTTATCGGAATTGATAACCTGCGAACCCGCCTCATTTGCCTGCCTGCTTATTATTTCAACAAGAGCGTCCATTACTTTGGAGCTTTCCATATTTTCAGCCGCAGCATTATCCTTTCCTGTAAAATTCCTCAGCAGTTCCACAAAATATGATTTGTCCTGACGATTGCTTAAAAGTCTTAAAAGGCTTCTTGCGGCATCATTTGTAAAATTATCGTTTGTATTGTATCGTGTAAGGTTGTATCTTACAATATTGACCATCTTTGATAACTTTTCCGAAAAAAGCACACTTTTCTCAGCATCGTCCATAAGCTCGGCAACTTCCTTTTTCAGTACATTGAAATTTTTGCCTGCCTCCTCAGGATTACTGAATTTTTCTGCAAGAACATTCATTCTGTCAGTAAGCGTTGCACTTCCCTCAAAACCATCTGCAAGAAATTTCAGACCATTGCATATTGAGCTTAAAATTTCATCACGACTTGATTCGCAGCTTATTGATTTGAGAAGATTGGCAACTGCATTTCTCATTTCAGGGCTTTGATTTTCAGTGGTAATATTTCTGAGAAAATCGAATAATTCTCCTTTGAATGCAGTCGCATTATTTTCCTGATTTTTCATCTCTGAAGCAATCTGCTCCGGATTAAGCATAAGACCATCAAAAAGATGCTCCAGTTCTTCAGTAACAGGATTATTTTTCAGCGGCATCAAAGTGAGCATTTCCTGAAGCGAAAATATGTTTTTAAGAAATGTAACTGTAACAGCCGGGTCTTTCAGCATATCAAGAAGGAGTTTCGGAGCTCCGTCATCAAAAAAGCTGTTATTCTGTCCGAGCAGTTCTGAATCGGGCGAGGATTTGACTACTTTGGTGGTATCCTGCATATTGAAGCCTACACCGTCAATATTTCTTGCATCATTTGTATGATGTATTAAATTTTTATTTGCAATAGGTGTTGTGATTTTAAGCATATCAGCCATAAAGCAGTTCCTCCTCCCTTATAAATTTGACTATTTTATTTTTGTAGGGGCGACCACCGGTCGCCCGCTGTGGCTTACATTGAATTTCATCAGACGGAAACTTGCCGCTATTTTCTGAGAGTATTTACAATTTCCTCTACTTCATCAGCAACCTGTACAACCTTTGCACTGAACTGATATGATTTCTGAGTAACGATAAGGTCGGACATTTCCTTTGCAAGATTTACATTTGAATTTTCATAAGCATTCGGATAAATTCTGTTTTCATGGTCAGGGTCAATTCTCTGCGGTTCGCCTGAAATATCACTTACCAGAAAGCTTGAATGATTTGTACGATAAAGACCATAAGGATTATCAAACTTATAAAGACCGAACTCATCAGCCATATCGCTGTTTAAAATATGTCCATATTCATCATACATAACTTTCATATGATTGCCATACTTATCCATAACATAAGCACCGTCTTCAGTAACAAGATAATTTCCGTCACCTTCAACACTTATATCGAACTGACCGTTTCTTGTATATTCAATTCTTCCATCACGCTCAATCTGAAAAAGGCAGTCGCCTGCTATAGCAAAATCAAGCGGATACTCTGATGACTGAAGATTGCCCTGACTGAAAATCATATCCTGACCTGAAAACTTAACTCCATGACCTACTTTGTTTTTATCATCTTCATCAAGTTCACGATTTATATTTGTATCCATATTGCTGTAAACCAGCTCTCTGAAAGCAGAATTAGTGCTTTTATAGCCTGCTGTTCCGATATTGGCTATATTGTGAGATATAACATTGACGCCGTTCTGATAGGCTCTAAGTCCCGATGCACCTGTATAAAATGCAATATTCATATAAAAAATCAACCTTTCGTTATTTTAGTTGCTATTCGATAGTTAAATGAAGACTTTCAAGTCCAAGTTCATTTTCCTCTGCCGGTCTGTAATCTGTGATTTTGACAGGGAATTCCCACACGATAGAAGAAAGCTCCATTTTTTGTACATCTTCTTTACTGCAATCCACTTCGATTGGCTCTATTGTAAACACAAAAACATTATCAGCCTGTTCATCAATAAGTTTTTTGCCAATTTCCTCGCCTACACGAATAGTAAAAGGATGACTCTGAAATTCTGTTACAACAGCAACACCCGGAATATCACTATCAACACCATAATCAGGAATCACTTCATGAACAGTAACGGTAAAAGAGCCGCTGATTTTACAGCCTTTCTCCTGCGGCTGTACTTCGGACTGAATCTGTGTATCTGTCTGTTGATTTGCTTCAGGCTTTACAGTATCCTCTTTTCCGCAGGCACACAATGATATTACTGCAAGTAACAATAAAAAACTTTTTTTCATAATTAATGTTTCCTTTATCTTGTAAAACTTTTTCTGTATAGTCGCCAGTTATGGTTTACTGGGAATTTTATTGTTTCTGTTCTGCGAACTGCGTCCGCACAAACTTTTTTTGGAAAAAGTTTGACAAAAAACTTTTTTGAACGCCTTTAAAGGCAGGGGCTGCCGCCCCCGCACCCCCATTTCGCTCATTCGAGCGACCAAAGGCTCTGCCTTTGGAAACTGCAAGCTTTTGAAAAAGCTTGACCAAAACTTTTTCTTTTGGTTGTCAAACTTACGTTAAATATCAGCAAATTTGCGAACTGTGTCCGCACAAACTTGCGGCAAGCCGCCGCTGGCAATTTCGTTACTTATCTTTATTGATAAACTTTTTACCTACCCGACCGCTTTTATGCTGATATATGGTTATTTGTCAGGTAAGTTCATATTATTGACCACCACAAAGAAAAATATTGACTAAACACCGGAAGCGGCGACTCGCCGCCGCTATGTAATACTTGCAAGCTGAGCAGCTTTTGCATTCATTGTATCAACGATAGTCAAAGCTGTACTGCAAGCCTTGAAAGCACTCTGAGCCTCAATAAGCCTTGTATATTCCTGATTTACATCAAGGTTTGAACGTTCCTGACAGAACTGATATACAGAATAATTTTCAGCATTTCTTGTATTTCCTGTACATATGAACAATGCATTGTTATACTTTACAAGGTCTGGTTCATTTTCAGGCATGGTAATTTTAAGAGTACCCAGCTGATTATGGTCTGCATCGTATACAACGCCATGTGTATCAACTGTAAAATCAGAGCCTCCGACATTAATAAATCCGTCCTGACCTATAACTCTGCCGACTCCTTCAAGAACGAGGTATCCCTCTGTATCAACATTAAAATTTCCATTTCTTGTCATATATTCACGTTCTGCACCCTGAATATTGAAGTATCCCTCACCTACTATGGCATGGTCAAAAGGATTTTCAGTTTCCTTTAAAGAGCTTCCGTCATAATTTACAGGAATATCGTCAACAAGACTTACAGGAGAGCCTGTGCCTACATATGTCTTTATTCCGTTGTCATGAACCCTCACAAGATATTCTTGGTCAAAAGTGCTCATAACAGCACGTTCTGTACGATAACCGGGTGTTTCAGCATTTGTTATATTATTGCCGATAACATTGATATTTCTCTGCTGAACAAGCAGACCTGACGCTGCAGTATAAAATCCGGCAAGCATAAAAAAATTCTCCTTTCTAAATTTCCATATAATCCTTTAATTTATTTTTGATTTTTAAAATTGCTCTTGAATTTATCTGTGAAACACGCTGTATGGTAACATCAAGCACCTGTGCTATTTCAGATAAAGTCAGATTTTCATAATAATACAATGTAACAACAAGTCTGTCACGTTCAGGAAGACTGTCAAGAGCCTCTTTTATCAGTTCTCTTAGTTCCTGTTTCAGAATTCTTTTCTCCGGAGTTATATCATCATTTACAGCTGAATCAAATACGTTTCCCATCTGGGCAACATTCTGGATAAGCTCCTCAAATGAAAAGACTACTCCGCCGGCAATTTCCTCATAATACTTGGCAAGTTTCTCAACGGTAATCCCCATTTTTGCAGCAATTTCCTCGTCAGTCGGTTCACGTCCTAATTCATTGCTTAACTGGCTTATTGTATTTGATATTTCCTTTTTTGTAGTTCTGACACGTCTTGGAATCCAGTCCTGTTTTCTGATAAGGTCGATTATACTTCCTTTTACTCTCATAAAAGCATATGCTTCAAACTTTATACCTTTATTATAATCGAATCGTTCAACACTGTCAATAAGGGCAAGCATTCCCTGATTAATCATATCATCAACCTGAGCATAGCTTGCTGCAAGACTTCTCATCTGCATAGCCGCCATTTTAGGTATATAGCTGTACTGCATGACAAGATTATTGCGTATCCTGACATCGCCTGTTTCTTTATATTTCTTCTGCATCTGATAAAACTCATCATCAGACAGTTTTGCATCATTAATATTTTCTGCCATCAGGACAAACCTCCCTGTTTATACTGTTTTAATGTAACAGCTTAATAATCCTGTATTCAAAATAATTCTGAAAAAATCTTATGCTATTTTATAGCTATATTTCCCAACGCCTGAACCTGAATATTTGAATCAATCTCATTGAACGAGATTACAACAACATTCGGATAGAACTGGTCTATGAGTTTTTTAAAATATACTCTTACAACCGGTGATGTAATAACGATAGGAATCTGAACAAGCTCCTTAATCTTATCAATCTGTTCAGTGGCAGACAGAACGATTTTCTGAATAGTGGACTGGTCAAGTGCAAGATATGAACCGCTGTCAACTTTCTTTACTGATGCCATAATAGCATTTTCAACACTGCTGTCAAGGCTTACAACTTTCATCTGACCTGCCTCGGAGAATTTATGTGAAATAGTTCTTTTGAGAGCCTGTCTTACATACTCGGTAAGCATATCTGTATCCTTTATCTTAACGCCGTAATCGCCAAGAGTTTCAAGGATTGTTTCCATATCCTTTATCGGAATACCCTCCTGAAGCAGACGGCAGAGAACTTTCTGAAGTTCACTTACTGTAATTACTCCCGGAATAACCTCATTTACAACAGCTTCATTTGTTTTTCTAAGGTTATTGAGCATATTGTTTGTTTCCTGACGGTTAAGCAGTTCATATGCATGAGCCTTTATAACCTCGGAAAGATGTGTTATTATAACGGAAGTCGGGTCGATAAGCATATATCCGAGCATTTCTGCCCTTACTTTCTTATCCTCACTTATCCATTTAGCCTTTATGCCGAATGCCGGTTCGATTGTATCAATACCGTCAATGGTATCCTCATCGCCCGGAGCAAGTGCAAGGTAATGGTCTATAAGCACATCTCCTCTTGCTACTTCTTCTCCCTTCAGGCATATTGAATACTGGTTCGGATTGAGTTCACCGCTGTCCTTTAGCTGAACAGGCGGAATAATGAAGCCCATCTCGCTTGCATACTGTTTTCTGAACATTACAACTCTGTCGAGGAAACTTCCTCCGCTGTTTTCATCGACTATCGGTATAAGACTGTATCCGAAATCTATTCTTATGAGTTCAACATTGAGAAGTGAATAGAGATTGTCGATATTTCTGTAATATACAGCTTCGCTTGTAATTTCCTCAACAGGCTCCTGAGCAAGCTGTTCTTCCTCCTGCGGCTTTGGCTTTGCCTGACGCAGAAGAAGTATTCCAAGGACTATCATTATTGCTGAGAAAAGGAATGTCTGCAAGGGCGGAAATCCTATGAATGTAAGACATATAAGAGCCACACCTGCAATTATAAGTGCAAGCGGCTGTGAACGGAACTGTCTTATGAAATCTGTATTGAAATCGTCCTCTGATGATGAACGTGTAACCATCATACCTGTGGCAACCGATATGAGCAGTGCCGGTATCTGTGACATAAGACCATCGCCGACAGTGGCAATCGTGTATATATTCATAATTTCCTGAAATGTTCCGACCTTTTCGACAAAACCGATTACTATACCGCCTATAAGGTTTATAAGCGTTACAACAATCGACATGATTGAGTCGCCCTTAACGAATTTGGAAGCACCGTCCATTGAGCCGAAAAAGTCCGCTTCACGCTGAATTTTTTCACGTCTTATTCTTGCTGTTGCCTCATCTATAAGACCTGAGCTGAGGTCAGCATCAATAGCCATCTGTTTACCCGGCATAGCGTCAAGTGTGAAACGTGCAGATACTTCAGCTACACGCTCTGAACCTTTGGTAATTACAAGAAACTGTACCAATACGATGATAAGGAATACAACAAGACCGACTATTACATTTCCACGGATAACAAACTGACCGAATGTCTTTACAACTTCGCCTGCATACCCTTGATTTGTAAGTATGGAACGTGTTGATGAAACGTTAAGACCGAGTCGGAATATGGTGGTAACAAGGAGCATTGTAGGATACACTGAAAATTCGAGAGGTTCTTTTATGTACATTGAAGTAAGCAGTATAATCAGCGACAGACCGAGCTGCACTATGAACATAAAGTCGAGCAGTGCGGTCGGAAGCGGTATGATAAGCAGAAATATTATCAGTATTACAAATGCCGCAACAGCATTGCTCATAAGTTTTAAAAATTTTTTCATTCTATTTCAGTTCCTTTTCCTTGACTCTGTATACAAAAGCGATTACTTCGGCAACTGCCTGATAGTAAGTGCTTGGAATTTCATTATCCAGTTCAACTTCAGCATATAATGCTCTTGCAAGAGGTCTGTTTTCTACTATTACAATATCATGTGCGTCTGCAATTTCAATAATTTTCAAAGCTATATTGTCCTTACCTTTTGCAACAACAATCGGTGCTGAATTCTGTCCATGCTCATATTTCAGAGCAACAGCATAGTGAGTAGGGTTTCTGATAACAACATTGGCTTCGGGAACAGCCTGCATCATACGCCTCTGTGAAGCCTCACGCTGTTTCTGTTTGATTTTGCCCTTAATCTGCGGGTCACCTTCAGTATTTTTATATTCTTCCTTTACTTCCTGCTTGGTCATTTTGAGATTTTTCTCATATTCCCATTTCTGATAAATATAATCAAGAGCCGCTATAAATACAAAAGCTATTATCAGCTTTCCAAGTATGCTCATAAATAAGTTTCCAGTATAGGCACATACCTCACTAAGTTCCATATCTATAAATTTGTAAAAATCAGGAATTTTCTTTTTAAGTTCACTGTAAACAATATATATAAGCACAGTAATCTTTATTATGGATTTAAGAAGTTCTACCATGCTTTTAAGCGAAAACATCTTTTTTATGCCGCTGAGAGGATTTATATTGCTGAATTTCGGTTTTATCGACTTAAATGATACAAGACCTTTTGTCTGAGCAATAACAGGGATTATATTTGAAATGGCGGCTATGAGGAGTATTGGCAAAGATGCCAGAGCAAAAGTTATAAGCCCGTCAGAAAAAAGCTTTGAGAGTTCGGATGAACCCAGAACAGATATATCCGCAGCGGATTTGAAGCAGTTTTCTATTGACTGTAAAATCTGTGAACTTGTAAGGGAATAAAGCAGTTTGAAGCTGTAAAATACAGCCACCAGTGAAACTATGGTGTTAATCTCCCTGCTTTGAAAGACATTACCTTCCTTTCGTTCATCCTGCCGCTTTTTGGCGGTAGGCTGTTCGGTTTTTTCACCGCTGTCTGCCATTATTCTCCCCCCTTTTTAAACCGTTTAACTTCCTGCAATAAGATACAGAGCATTCTGCATATAATCAAACATAAGCAATATGTAATTATCGAAAAAGCCTGCTATCGGCTCTGAGAGCAGATAAAGCATAACTATTGACAGAATTATCTTAATCTGCATATTTATTATAAAAATATGAATCTGCGGGATAAGCTTCATCATTACACCAAGAAACAGTTCAATGATAATTTCAACTGCTACAAAAGGAAATGTAAGACGCATTGCAAGCATAAAGGCAGTTTTGAATATTTCAAATGCAAAATCAGGAAGTCCGTCAATAACCATTGACGCTGCACCAACAGGAAGTACATCATATGAAAACACTATCAGTCTTATCAGCAGACGATGAGTGTTTGTTGCAAAAAGATACCCGATAAAAAAAATATTCAGTATATTTCCTGTTATTGCAGTCTGTACACTCGTACCGGGGTCCATGACCTTTGCCATTGAGAATCCGAACTGCATATCCAGCAAATCGCTTGCAGCAAAAAGCATATAATAGAAAACATTGAATACATATGCCAGAACAAAACCTACAAGCAGTTCTCTGCCTATTGATACAACAAGGGATATAGTGCTGACAGTAAAGTTTTCCGGCAGCATCGCCGATGGTGCAATGCATATTGTTGAAAAGAATATCATTGCAGCTCTTACCATATTCGGAATATTGCTTCGTGCCATAATCGGATTGAAGCTTATTACTCCGGCAATCCTTACAAATACAAGCACATATACATAAAGATTGTCAATAAGAATATTAACCAATTTACTTACCTCATATAACTGCTATTTTTGAGAATATAAGCTCAAAAAATTCGGTCATCAGCTTAATCATCCATGAACCTAAAAACAGAAGCATGAGGGATATGACCAGAACTTTCGGAACAAAAGTAAGAGTCTGCTCATGAACCTGAGTCGCAGCCTGAAATATAGCTATTATAAGTCCCACCAGAATACTTACTATCAGAAAAGGACCTGCAATTTTAAATGCAATAATCAATGCATACTGAAATATCATCAGAACCTGTCCTGAATCCATAAAATCACACCTTTCTCAGCAAATTATCAGTTAAAGCCTGCAATAAGCGATTGTATCAGCAGATTCCAGCCATCTGCCAATATAAACAGCATAAGCTTGAAAGGCAGTGAAATCATTGATGGAGGAAGCATCATCATACCCATTGACATAAGCGTACTTGATACAACCAAATCTATTATAAGAAAAGGTATGTAAAGCAGAAATCCGATAAGGAAGCCTCTCTTTACCTCACTTAGTATAAATGAAGGCATTATTACAAGCAGACTTAAATCAGAAAGCTTATCCTGAGAATTATATTCCTCAATGTTTATAGCTCCTTTTGAATCTGCAATTTCCATAAACATATTCAGGTCATCTTTATAAACCTGTTTCAGCATAAACACTTTAAGAGGCTTTACTCCTTCATTCAAAGCCTCCTCCTGAGTTATAGAACCGGCAACATATGGTTTGTATGCATTTTCATTTATCTCATTTATTACCGGCATCATGATAAAAAGCGTAAGAAAAAGTGCAAGTCCCGTAAGCACCTGATTAGGAGGAGAAGTCTGCGTTCCCAGAGCATTTCTTAAAAACGAGAATGATATTATTATTCTCGTAAAGCTAGTAGCCATAATCAGTACTGTAGGTATCAGGGCAATAAGTGCAAGCAGAAACAGCAAATCCAATGCACTTGATGAATCTTCTGCCTCTCCTGAACCCAAATCTATTGTAATGCTGCTGCCGTTATCGCCGTATAAATCAGGATATTCCTCATTATCGGCAAGTCCTGCGGCATATGTATGAGGACAATTCAGTGCAAAACACATAATAATAAGTGCAGCTATGAAACAGACTGCATTTTTCAGAATAATTGCATTTGACTTAATCATGTTTTTCATCTGTTTTCTCCTCACCGGCATCTTTTTTTCTGTTTGTTTTCATGCCTGCAACAGTATTTTTAAGCAGAGAATAAAAATCCTGATTTACACTCTGGTTAGCCGTACTTTCAACAATCATATCGTTATCGAGTTCGGTAATCAGTTCGATATGCTGTGATGTTACTCCAATAAGCATAGTTTTCCCTGCCGACCGGATTATCATGAGGAATTTATCCTGAGCTACAGGCATTTTTTCTATAATTTTTATATTTTCGGATTTACCGCTTTTAAGTGAATATTTACTGCCGAGATACTTTGTTGATATGTATGCCAGTACGATAACTACGCCGAATCCGAGGAGTGCCATTACAGCACTGAGAACCTGTCCGGCAACTGAAGTATCTGTCATATCCACTCATCAGCCTCCCTGTTCATCATGCAAAAGAGGTGCATTTCCTATTACTTCTGTTATTCTTACACCGAAGTTATCATCAATAACAACAACATCACCCCTTGCGATAAGCTGACCGTTTACAACTACATCGACAGGAGCACCTGCCTGTTTGTCAAGGGCGATTATAGTACCCTGACCAAATTCAAGAATTTCCTTCATTTTCTTTTTGGTTTTTCCGATTTCAATGCTCACATTGAGCGGAACGTCCATAAGAATATCCATATTGCCGTTAAGTGATTTTGCAGCTGATGAAGTCTGCTTTGAAAAATCAGGGAACTGACCATTCTGAATATTAACCTGATTTTCAGTTGACTTATGAGTTTTTCTGCTGCTGTATGAAGATGTGCCGGTGTATCCGTCTGATACATCTTCGTCATATGCCTTGTTATCATCCAATTCAGGCTCTGGCATCGGAGCATTTACTCTGTCATTAATCTGAACTGTGAGATTTTCAGGAATAACGCACATAATATTGCTGTTTAAAGAATCTGAAACAGTAAAGCCATAATCAAGCACAAGTGCTGAAGAATTTCCGCTTAATTCAGAAGCAAACAAATCATTCGATTCAAACATAACAGCATCAATAAGAGTCATTGCAACATCGCCGCCAAGGAATTCACTTAACTGTGCTGCACAGGCATTTACTGCCTGATTCATTATTTCCTTGACAGTGCTGAATGTAAGTTCATCAAGTTCAAAATTATCATCAGGTACGACATCGCCGTTCATAAATATACTGATGATATTCTGAACATCAGTATATTTTATGAGTACAATGCACTTTCCGCTGAGAATTCCTGAATTTTCAATAAGCATAGCAATTGCCGGCTGAAAAGCTGAACCATCAACTGCATTAAGTTCTGAAACACAGCCTGTTCCGCCTGAAAATATAAAATCCTTGCTTAATATTGAAGTAAGAGTTCCGGCTGAAAGATTCAGTCCAATATTTATTACTTCAATCATTGATTCTATCTGAGAATCGCTGAAATTATTAATACCGCCCATTATTTGATTTTTCCCCCTTCGGCAGATTTATTTTTATCAGTTTTTATTGGAAGTCTTTATATTTGCACATATCTTGACAGCTTTTTTGATTTTAAATTCGCCAAGCTTTGCAAAAAACCATGGAACTTCATCAACTTCAACGACGATATTGTCTGTGGTTTTCACTCCCAGAGGTATTACATCACCTTCAGAAAGATTTACAATATCATGCATATCAAGCTGAACTGAACCAAGTACGGCTTTGAGTTCCATATTTGTTTCACCAAGTGCAGCAAGTATAGTTTCTGTTCTTTGTTTAGCGTCATAATGTTTTGAGAAATTATAAGAACCATTTGCATTTGCAGGCACAAGGAATTCATCAAGACATATTGCCGGTATACATAAACTTATTGTACTGACATTCACATCTCCAAGTTTTACTTCATAATCAACCACAACTACCGAATCATCAGGAGAAAATACCTGTACAAGACGAGGATTTGTTTCAAATGAATTATTTTTCAGTCTGACATCAATAAGCATTGACCATGCATCCTGAATATATCCTGTAATTTTGCCATAGAAGTTTTTGAGTATTTCTGTTTCTATTTCGGTATATGCTCTGTCGAAATAGTACCCTTCACCCGAACCGCCGAGAAGTATATCAATCATAAAAAAATTGATTGATGACGGAACGTGCAGAAGCAGTGTTGCCTGGTCCTCCTCAATTCCGTTTTTAGCCATTCCAATGATACCCATAAGAGTTTTTGATGGCAGAGTGGATATAAAATCGCTGTATTTCTTTTCGACAACCCTTGAAACACTCGCCTCGCAAAAAACTCTCAGCATACCTGAAAGATTTGAAGCAAGTATTCTTATTATGTTTTCATTGAGAGTATTTAAATCTCTCTGATGTTCTTTTGTAAATTTTTTAGGTTTTCGGAAATCATACTTCTTGACATTGCTGTAATATTCCTTATAATTATCAGACTGCTTTTCAGCCGCTGCCGTCTGCATTATATCCCTCCTATAAAAAACAGTTAATTAACTTCATCAGCAACTACAACATCATTTACATCACCTGAATCAACAGTAAATGAAGCACCGAGAATTCTAAGAAGCTCACCGCTCTGAGCGAAACTGCTGTCCTTGCCTATGATTACCATTTCAACACGTCTGTTCATAGCACGGCCTTCATCGGTATCATTTGTAGCAATAGGATAATCTCCTGCAAGCCCCATAGGTATCAGCATTGTGGACGGCAATCCAAAATTATCTTCAAAATAATTTGAAATAGTACTTGCTCTTTCAGAAGAAAGAATTCTTGAATCAACATAGGAATCGACTGAACCTGTTGCAGTATGTCCTTTGATTATTACAAGAGCAATCTGGGATTCAAGACTTTTAAGACAATCTCCGATGAAGTTCATCATATCGGTACTTTCAGGTCTGAGAGCGGATTTGTCCGGTTCAAAAAGAACATTGTTCTTAAATTGTATATAAATATTCTGGCTGCCGGGTTCCTGCTGTTCGCCGGCATTGACTTCCTCACTCTGTTCTATTACAATATTTTCTTCCATACCGCTTGCGGCAATGTAGTCCCTGAGATATGAATAAAGCTCATTGAAGTCAATGGTAACTTCATCCTGATTGACAGCAGAATCATCCTCACCCATGCCTTCACCGGTATTGTTAAGTGCATCTTCGCCATCAGTTGCATCATATGTAAAAACAATCTGTTCAACAACGGTATTTCCCTTTGAATTAAAAGCCTTTACAAGTTTAGCCCATTTATCTTCAGCTATTGATGACATACTGTAAAGCAGAACAAAAAATGTAAGCAGCAATGTTACAAGGTCACCATAGGTGTCCATCCAGCTTCCGCCGCTTTCTTCAACCTTTTTTTTAGCCATGAATCGTCACCCTCTTTCTGAAATAGTTCTGTTATTTTGAGGCAGCTGCACTGCCGCCGGATTTGCCGACTTTATCAGCCATCTTTTCATTAAGAAGCTTGGTAAGCTTTTCCTGTATGAAAGTAGGGTTATCTCCGTCCTGAATGGACTTTACACCTTCTGCTATAATTAATTTGCAAAGATATTCTTCCTCATGTCTTAATCTCAATTTGTTTGCGATAGGATTAAAAATAAGGTTTGCAAGAATTGTACCATAGAATGTAGTAACAAGGGCTACAGCCATGTTTTTTGGAAGTGACTCCTGGTCGCTGAGGTTTGCGAGCAAATTAATAAGACCGATAAGAGTACCTATCATACCAAATGCCGGTGCAAAACCTGCTGCCCTCTGATAGAACGCTATATCCTTTGAATGTCTGTCATCAAGATTTTCCAGCTGTGAATCGAGCAGATAACTTAATTTTTCAGGGTCTATTGAGTCAACAACCAAAAGAAGTGAACTTTTCATAAATGGTTCTTTTGTTTCATTGAGTTTGTCTTCAAGTGCAAGAAGACCATTGCTTCGTGCTTCCCTTGCAAATTCAGTAATCTGGTCTATATATTCTACAGGATTGTATTTAGTCGGGAAAAAAACTATTTTCAGATGCTTTGGAATTTTCTTTATTGTATCAATTGAAGAAGATACCATAAGAGCAGCTGTAGTACCGCCGAGAACAATCATAATTGAAGCAGGGTCAATGAAGCCTTTAATCTGCGAAAAAATAAGCGTTGTATTTCCCGTAGCAGGGTCTTCGCCGAGAAATATACTGATAAGTATAAATGCTATACCAAAAATCCAGCCTAATAAAGTTAATATATCCATATAAAAATCCGCCTTAAATCATAAATTTACTTTTCAAACGCACTGTTTACAATAACGCTGAAAACGCTTTTCCGATATTCCTTTATCTTTTCGATTATTTCATCAACTGTTTCTGATACAATATATGAATTGCCATTTGATAATCTTATCACTGTATCATGATTAGTCTGCATGGTTTCAATAAGGTCACAGTTGAGAGCAAATTGTTCGCCGTTCAGGCGGCTTAATACTATCATAAATACTCCTTTTATTATCAAAGACAGGAAATTCAGAAAAAAGAACTTCCTGTCTGTATTATGATAAAACCTTGAAAGTCAGATTATCTCTTGAGATTGATAAGTTCCTCAAGCATTGTGTCAGTAACTGTAATAATTCTTGAACAAGCCTGATAAGCACGCTGAGTAATAATCATATCAGAGAATTCCTGAGAAAGGTCAACGTTTGAAGCTTCAAGAGTACCGGCTGAAATAGCACCTGTACCGTTTTCGCCGGGAACTGCGAGAATAGGCTCACCTGAGTTAGGTGATACAGCAAAGTATGTATCTCCCTCCTGAGTAAGACCGGCAGGGTTCTGGAATGTTGCGAGGTCAATTCTTCCCAGTTCAATAACGCCGAGTACAGGGTGAATACCTGTGATTACACCATTTACACCAATTGAAATACCGGTAAGGTTCGCAACAGTCTGTTCACCGCCTGAAGTACCGCCTGAAAGAGTAAATATTGTTGAACCAAGACCTAAATCGTTTGATTTTCTGGTTGGTTCAAGAATAGCAGAAGGTGTGGTTGTAAGTGAATCAAGACCATTATTCTTTATTGCAGAATAGCTTGGATATGTCATAGTAAAGCTGTCTGTTTCGCTTCCGTTTCGCTTCATCATAACTGTACCTGTAGCTTCAAGCTGTTTTGCTGAAACAGTACCTACATAGTCACCGATTGTAATTGTAAGGTTATTGTCTGAATCGAGAGTAAAATCCATATCAGCATTTACAGTATTTCCTGTAAATCCATCGCCGATTGACTTTACTGAACAGAAATTTGAAAATGGTGCAGGAAGTGTTACCTTACCTGAATTAACACCAAAGTTTGAACCTACGATTTCAGCACCTGTAAGGCTGCCGCCTGCGAATGCTGACTCATCGTCCATAATTATTTTAAAATCACCTGCTTCATGAGGCTGACCGCCGTTGGCATTTGTTATTGCATCATTTACAGCAGCTTCCAGTTCACTAAGGCTTGAGAAAGTTTCGTTCGCATTAAGTTTAATAACGATTGCAGTACTTGTAACAGTAGCACTTACTTTCTGACCGACAGGGAGGGCGTTTGTTGAAGTAAAACTCATGCTGATATTGCCTGCTGTATTCTCAACAGATGACCTGATTGTGATATTCACACCGTTTATAGTGTTTTCTGCACTTGAAAAAGATGAATCCTCATAAGGAAGGGAAATTGAAATTTTATCAGAGCTGGGGTTTGCACCTGTAAGGCTGTTGTTTGGATAGCCTTTTGAACCAAGTACAAAGTTACCATTAATATCAACAAGGTTTCCGTTTGCATCAATATCAAACATACCTGCTTTTGTATAGAATACGTTTCCGTCATTATCCATTACCTGAAAATAGCCTTCACCGGTAATGGCACAGTCCAGTGTATAGCCTGTTGAAGTCATAATTGACTGACTGGTATTCACATCAACGCTTGCAAGCTTTGCACCATAACCAATCTGTGTAGCATTTGTACCGCCTGAATTTGCAGAACCTGCTGTAGCATTGGTCTTTGTCTGATAGTAAACGTCCTTGAAAGTAGCACGGCTTGATTTATAGCCGTATGTACCAACGTTAGAGATATTATTGCCTATTACATCCATTTTTGTCTGCTGTGCCATCATACCTGACACACCTGAATAAAGTGATCTTACCATAAAAAATAAACTCCTTTCATCAGTAGAACTGCTGAATTCCTCTGTCATTCGGAATTCAGAAAAGCTTCCGTAAAGGTCCGGCTTATATTATAACAGTTCCGTCAATATTGGTAAAAACATTGTTCTGGAGTTCTTCGCCTCCAACAGTAGTAATTACTGTATTATTCTTTACGCTTACTATAAAGGCAGATGAATCCACGATTATAAGCGTATCATCAAGTCCCTTTTCGTCAGCAAGCTTTACCCCTTCGTTTAGTCTTGAGAGATAATCTCCCGATATATCAATATTCCTTTCGATAACTCTGTTCATAGCGTGCTTTGAAAATTTTACGCTGTCAGCACCCGAAAGCTGTGACTGAAGAACTTTTTCAAAAGCACTCTCCTTAGACGACTTCCCTGCAACATTTATAGAATAGGATGAAGCAATACCGGTGGTTATAGGTGATGATATTCTTTTTAAAGTCAAATCATCCATGCTTATACCCCTCCTTAAAAATCAGAGCCAAATCTGTACTTCGTCATTTCCGGCATAATATTCACTTATTTCAGAAGCATTTTCTTCTGTAGTTTCCTCATTCTGAATTTCTGAAACATTGCCGAAACTGTTTATCTGGCTGAGAGAATAATCCTTGCCGTTGACCTGAACATAATAGTTATTGTTTCTTACTGATACTCTGTCAACAACGCCTGTGATAATTCCTGATTCTTCATCTTCACTTGTAGTTGCAATAGTTACTTCCTTGCCTATAAGTGAAGTGGCATAATTGGTTTTTGAATACTGTGCGAGTTCATTCATAGCCTGCAATGATGAAAACTGAGCAAGCTGTGCAAGATACTGGGTATCATCTACAGGATTCATAAAATCCTGATTTGTAAGCTGAGCAATCATAAGGTCAAAGAAATCGCTTACTGAGAGAGAGTCATTATCTTTGCTGTCTGAAAATACAGCATCGCCGAAAGGACTCTGAACTTTTTCCTTGCCTGCACTGTTGATAAGGCTTTCATAATTTCTTTCGGAACTTACACCGTTTACTGCTGCCATAATAATCCTCCTTTTTGATTAATCAGAATACAGAACATCTTCCACTGAATAATCATTTTCTTCAATATCATCATCATCGTTATGATGTTTTCCATCATTTTTCTTATATTTTGAACTGTTCTGTTCAAAACCATGGTTATAACTCTGATAATTTTCTGACTGTTCAGTTTCAGAAACCTGTACATCAGCAATCTCAATGTTAAGATATTTCAGATTTTCCTGAAGAACTTTCATATTGCTGTTAAGTATTTCAGCAGTTTTTGTTTCCGAGGCTGAAAGAGTAAGAATACTCGAATTATCATGCTTAATGATGGTTACAGTAATCTCTCCCAGTCCATCAGGATTAAGTTTTATGGTAAACTGTTCGCCATTGCCATTTATCTTTGAAACAATTCCATTGAAAGTCTGATTGACTATTTCCGAGGTTTCATCAAACTCATTGTTCTGAATATCAGCCATTATCTGTAAATCATTGTGCGGAATGAATAATGTCTGCATACCGGCAATATCAAGATTTCCGGCTGAAAGTTCTGTGAGCTGAGCCGCTGATTTTTCGCCTGATGAATTTGCATCAATATTTCGGATTATCTCTTTTACCGCATCAATATTCCTGCGAAAATCGGACTGAATTCTGTGTTCTCTTATAAGAGCATCGCTGAATGACTCACTTTTCTGACTGTTTTCGCCGAATGAGCTGCTTTTATCCTGCGACAATCCAGCCTCTGCATTGTTTCCCGACTTACTGAACTGCACACTGATTTTCGGAATGTTTTTATCAGTCCCCGTATTATCAGCATCGCTTAATTTCACAGCTGAATTTTCAGTTTTTCTGTTATCTGATACAGCTGAAACATCTTTGACATTTTCAGTATATGAGAAATTGCCTGCCACTTCAGCCTGAACATATGAAAGTACATTATCCTGCGGAATTTTGTCCGAATAATCAACTGTCTGAACCTCATGTTTTTCTGTATTTTCAGCAATTTTCTCATTATTCTGAACAGCATCTGCCGCAGTCTGCATATTCATTTCGGGAACATTCCTGTCAGTCTGAACATTATCCGTTACAGTATTCTGTATATCATTGTATACTTTTTCATCAACTGTATTCTGAGTACCGGTTATCTCCGGCAGTACAATGTCTTCATTCACAGATACAATATCCTGTACTTCTGTCTGAATATCAGCACTGTTATCATAATCCTGAACATTTTCCTGAATATCAGAAAAATTATCGTACATCTGAATAATCGGCTGAGAGTCCATATTTTCAACTGTAAAATCGGATAAATTTGTGTTTTTATACAATAAATCATCATTCTGCATTGAAAATGCTGTGATTTTTTCAGCATCTGCAATATCTATATCCGATGAACTGCTCTCACCATCAGACAGCATATCAATATCAAAGCTGTTTTCAGGTATCTGCATATCAGGCACATTCAGACTGTTCATCTGCATACACATTATAAGCACATCAGGATTTTCAGTATTATCATCGTTCTGCTCTGAACAAGTTTTTTCACTGTCCATTGGCATACTTTCTTCACCTATACCGATTTCCTTTGCCGCTTTAAGAATATTACTCATAAAATCATCACAAAGCAAGCCATCATCATTCTTCAAACATGATGTTCTGTTCTGATTTACAACAGGAATACTTTCACTTACTGCTGCATTTATCATCTATATCACCACCTTTCAGGGAACTATATAATTAAGTTATCATACTCCTTCGCTTGCTGATTTGAATGATACGAATTCTTCGATAAGCGTTTCAGCCTCCTTGGCATTTTTGCGGAGATATTCGCTGTACTGTTTTTCCTCAAGCTTATCAAAACTTGTCAGTTCCTGAGAAAGCTTCATAACAACCTTTCTCTGACGTTCAATATATGTATCAAGGAAAAGCATCTGCTTATCTATTTCTGATTGCTCTCTTGCAATACTCTCTCTGCTGAATTGAAAAAGCTTCAGCTGCATAACGCTTGCACCTCTTGCCATATCAGCATTATGATTGTCAGTTATTGTTTTAAGGTCATCGAACAGACGTTCTTTCTGCTGTTCAAGACCGCTTTTTTCAATTTTCAGACCTAAAAGAGTATTTTTTTCCTTATTAAGAATCTGTTTCTTATATTCTCTGATTTTTTCCAGTGAGAATACATAATTCTTCATAAACTGATTTTCCTTCCTTAAAAGAATGATTATTCATAAATCTTCTTCATAATTTCTAAAGTTTCCTCACGGGTAAAACGAGTATCGACTGCCTGCTGCAAAAATTCATTTATAAGCGGCATTTTTGCGATAGCCTCATCGAGTTCAGGATTAGTACCTCTTTTATAAGCACCGATTGAAATAAGGTCCTGATTTTCCTGATAAAGCGACATTGTATGTCGTATCTTTCCCGCTATTTCCTTATGCTCCGGAGAAGCAATTGTTGACATAAGACGGCTTATGCTTGCAAGAACATCAATTGCCGGATAATGATTTTTCATGGCAACCTTTCTGGAAAGCATTATATGTCCGTCAATAATACCTCTTACCGTATCCGAAATAGGTTCATTTGAATCATCGCCCTCAACAAGTACAGTAAATATACCTGTTATAGAGCCATTTTCAAAATTACCGCTTCTTTCGAGCAGCTTAGGCAATGCAGCATATATTGACGGAGTATATCCTCTTGCAACAGGCGGCTCACCGATGCTAAGACCGATTTCTCTCTGTGCCATACAGTAACGTGTAAGAGAGTCCATCATAATGAGTACATCTTTTCCCTGGTCTTTGAAATATTCTGCAATGGCTGTGGCAGTCAGAGCACATTTTGAACGCATCATAGCAGACTGGTCTGATGTTGCAATAACAAGCACTGAACGTTTCATGCCCTCAGGACCGAGGTCACGATTAATGAATTCAAGAACTTCTCTGCCACGTTCACCTATAAGAGCAATTACATTTACTTCAGCACTGATATTTCTTGCAATCATACCCATAAGCGTACTTTTTCCGACGCCGCTTCCTGCGAATATTCCCATTCTCTGTCCCTTGCCGATAGTAAGCATACCATCAATGGCTTTTACACCGAATTCAAGAGATTCCTCTATAGGCGGACGCTGCATAGGGTTTGATGGTTCACCATTTATGGGATAATAGCGATTCCCGACAATCTCGCCCTTGCCGTCCATAGGATTTCCCAGAGGGTCGACTGTTCTGCCGATAAGGTCATCACTCATTTTTACCTTTAATTTTTCACCCGTATTGCTGACATAACTGTTTGAACCGATACCATCAATATCGTAGTAAGGCATAAGCAGAACCTTGTTATTCTTAAATCCTACTACTTCTGCCGGAACAGTCTTTTCACCATGGTCAATGGATATATTGCATACATCGCCGATATTGCATGAAAGACCTGAAGCTTCAACCGTCATTCCGACAATCTGGTCTATTTTTCCAAGACAGGTATTAAAGTCATTGAATTTAAGTCCCTGACGTATTCTGGAATTATCAAATTCAACTCTGTTAATCATCTGTTTCATCACACTTTTCAAAATATGAACGGATATTATTCAGCTGGGTTTTAAGGGATATATCCACAATTCTGTCTGTTGCCCTGAGAATACAGGAGGATTTATCCTTTGATGCAATCTGCTGGATTTCAGTCTTATCACTCATACCTACAGATTCCATTGCCCGTTCAATAGCTTCAGCGAGCTGTGGAAGCTTATTTGATATTTCAATTGTAATCCAGTCTGCATCTCGTATGGATTTTATATTTTTTGCAATAAGGTCAAGCATGAGCAGGTCATCTTCCTCGACCTTATGCATGATAACTTTTTCTGATATGTCAAGAGCCAGCATTTTCATTTCAACCGCATAGCGTTCAAAGTAATCAAGCTGTGCGGCTTTCATATCTTCAAGAACACTTCTGAATTCACTGATAATACTGTTGACTTCGGCATTTTTCTCGTCAATAGCTTTCTGAGCCGCTTCATTATAAGCGTCAGTCCTGATTTTTTCAGCCTGCTGAATGGCATTCTGAATAATTTCCTTTGATTTTTCATTTGCCGCTTCAACTATTGAATCAGCTTTGGATTCAGAAATACTGATAATATTCTGTTTTTCTGTTTCAGCCTGCTCAATGATTGACTCTGCCATATTTTCGGCTTTCAGTCTTGCTCTTTCCATGATAAGCTCATACTGTTTTCTTATATTTTCATCTTCAATATTAATGTTATCAATATCCGGAAGTTCCACCACAGGCGGAGCCGGCGGAATATAGTCCGGAATCACAGCCGGTTCATCAATTGAAACCACATTCTGCGGTTTAAAGATTTTAGGCAATTATCTCATCCTTTCCGCCTTTTGAAATAATAATCTCGCCTGCTTCCTCAAGCTGTCTGATAACAGCAACAATACGCTGCTGAGCTTCTTCGACATCACGCATACGCAGATTATGCAGATACTGCATATCCGTACGGATAGTTTCCTGCTGACGCTGGGACATATTGGCGAATATAGCATTTGCAACTTCCTCGTTTGCGGCTTTGAGAGCAATAGTAAGGTCTTTGGTATCGACTTCCCTGATAAAGCTCTGTATTTCGAGGTTGTCGAGGTAAATAATATCGTCGAAAACGAACATGAGTTTTTTGATTTCATCAGCGAGTTCAGGCGAATCTTCCTTGAGTTCCTGGAGGATATATTTTTCAGTTTTTCTGTCTACTCTGTTCATTATTTCAGCAATATAGTTTACGCCGCCGAATTCCATAAGGTCAACAGAATTAATAGATGCAAGACGTTTTTCGAGGACTTCTTCAACTATTGCGATTACCTCCGGAGATGCTCGGTCAAGGTTTGAAATTCTCTTGATTACATCGACCTGAACATTCTGCGGAAGTTCGGATATTATGAAAGAAGCCTGTTCAGCTTTTGCATAAGAGAGAATAATCGCTATAGTCTGCGGATGTTCATTCTGAATCATCATCAGGAGATTTTTATTATCAACTTTTCTGATAAACTCAAATGAACGTTTCTGACCGGATTTTGCAATACGGTCGATAAGCATAGCGGAACGCTGAGCCCCGAAAGCCTTTTCCAGAATATCCTGAGCATATTTCTGACCACCTTCGGTAACAACCTTCTGGGCGACGCACAAATCATAGAATTCATCAACAATTTTTTTTACTTCTTCTGCGGATATTCTGTCAATCTTAGATATCTCACAGGAAATTTCTTCTATTTCATCATCACGCAGGAATTTATATATTTCGGAGGCACTTTCGCTGCCAAGAGCAATCATTATGGTTGCAACTTTTTTAAGCGAATTGTTTACCGATGCTTTTGATGAAGAAGCCATTATTATTCGTCCTCCTTGAGCATTGCACGAATGATGGCGGCAGTAACTTCCGGATTCTTTCTTACGAATTCCTTAACCTCATTAGCGGTACTCTGTTCTTCTTCGCTATGCTGCTGAGCAGCCTCGATAAGACTCTGTTTCCTTGTTTCTTCAATTGTATTCTGCAGAGTGCGTATAGCATTCTGACTTGTTTCTCTTTCTTCTTCCATTTTTCTTCTCGCATTCTTTGTTATCAGATATACAACAAGAGCGATAATCAGGAGAGCAGCAAGAACGATAAGTGTGATAATAATGATGAATGGTCTGAGCATATCCTGAAGTGTTGCCGGTACAGGATTTTCCTCTTCATCTCCGCCATTGTCATCAATGATTATATCCTGATTGCTGTAAACGGAAATTTTGCCTTCCTCGATATTGGTAGCATTTTTAACAAGAGCAACAAGAGCATCTTTTTCCTTATCGGAAAGAACATTCTGAGTAGTTACAACAACTGCAATTGAAGCATCTGTAAGAATACCTCTTGCCTGTTCTTTCTGAGTAAGTATGTAACCTATCGCCCATTCCGTATCACGCTCATAATGATTTGAATTATCGGTTGAGAGTTCATCTTCAAGATTTCCATAGTTAGGAATATCTGTATTATCTTCTTCGCCGACTATACCGCCCTGGTCAACGGTATTGTTTGTATCATATTCAACGTGTTCATTATCCTTTACTCCCATACCGTCTTCATTAGTGATAAGTTCCTTGATTTCCTGAGAAATCTTATCATAATCGACAGTAACATTGGCAACGGCAACAACACCTTCGCCATATACGGCTTCAAGGATTTTTTCCGCACTTTTTTCGAGCTGTGATTTTATTATATTTTCATAATATACTCTTTCATCGCTCTGAAAATCTTCCTGAGTATCATCAAGTTCTTCAGCACTTAACAATTCAAGTCCTGAATTTGCATTTATTACTTTTACATCTTCCGGCTGCATCTGCTGTGCACTGTATGCAACTAAGTTTTTTATCGCTGAAACCTTATCAGCAGTAAATGAAACCGGGTCAGTAAGTGTAAGGGTTACTGTAGCAGTAGCTTTTTCCTCATCATCCGACCATGCATAGCTGTTTTCGTCAGGAACGCTTATATTGACTATTACGCCTTTCACGCCATCTATTCTGGAAATAGTTGTCTGAAGTCTGTCCTGAAGTTCAAAACGGAGCGTCTGTTTTTTTTCAAATTCCGTCATGGTCATGCTCAGGTTATCGAAAAAAGTACCGTATGAAGGTACAGACTGCGGATAACCAAGCTGTGCGAGTTTATAAACAAGCTCGTCCCATTGTTCCGCCGGAACTTCAATTTCGCCGTTCTGATTTATCTTTGTGTCAACGCCCATGTTCTGAAGTTCAAGATAAACTTCTGTTGCTTCGGAAGATGTCATATCCGGAAAAAGAACTATGTAATCATTTTTAGATGATGCATTGAGCATAACAGTCAGTATGACAGCACCGACAAGCAGTACGGATGCAGCGGATATAATAATTATCTTTGTATTTTTTTTAAGCTTTTGCCATGAGTTTTTAACTTTATCCAAAAACTTCAAAAATTTTTCTTTCATACTTCACTCAACTATCTAATAAAATTTATATCTGCATCTGTATTATTTCCTTATATGCATTAACGGCACGGGTTGTAATCTGAACAGTAGCCTCAACAGCAGTAGATGCCTTGGCTGAGAGGAGCATTACCTGTTCAAGATTGTCTGTTTTGCCGAGTGCAAGGTCATAAGCACTTTTATCCGAAGCAGCTTCAAGATTCTTTACATTATTTATTGATTCTTTCAGATATTCGGCAAAGGATTTTACTTCTGACTTAACAGAATCAGAAGTATCTGCACTTTCTGCCTGAATATTTCTGGAAGCACTGGAAATATTGTCAAGCTGAGTAGCCATAGGAGTCAGCGGAACAATAAACATTGCTATCAAATCCTTTCAGAATATATTTATTACTTTCCTATTTCAAGAGTTTTGGCAGCCATAGCCTTTACAACAGCGAGAGCCGTTACATTTGCCTCATATACTCTTGAAGCTTCCATAAGGTCAATCTGTTCTTCAGTATTGTTTACATTCGGGTAAAGAACATAACCATCTTCATCAGCGTCAGGATGTTCAGGGTCATATACAGGTCTGAAATCCTCCTGACTTTCCACAACGTTAGTAACTTTTACTCCGCCGCCGTATACATTATTAAGAGTTTCATCGAAGCTCTGCGGTACTTCATGGAAAATAATCTGTTTTCTTCTGTATGGTTCACCGCTTGCGGTACGGGTAGTATTCTGATTGGCGATATTCTGGAGAATTATATTTGTTCTGAAACGTTCAGCAGTAAGTGCCGAGCCTACAGTATTCAGCGAATTTAAAAAAGACATTTAAACCACTCCCTTACTTAAAGTTTGTCTGAGTAAGCACATATCTTATATCAGAAATTTTTGAATTCATTTTCTGAATTATAGCAGCTGACTGAAGATATGCACTGTAAAGTTCAAGCGACTGTTCATCAATATCAACATTGTTTCCATCGACCAGAACTGAAATATCACCGGTTCTTGTTACAGTTGCCTTGAAATCATAATCAATTTTATCATCTTTTGTTTTTTCATCGTCATCTTTTCTTTGAGCAGCCTCATAAGCACGTTCAAGAGTATTTCCAAAACTTACTTCATACGCTTTATAGTCAGGAGTATCGAGGTTTGCAATATTATGAGTAATAACTTCCTGTTTCATGTTGAGAGCTGCAAGGCCGCTTTCCATAGCTTTGAACTGAATTGAATCAAAAAACATCAGACACACCACCTTTTAAACAAATGATTCTATATAAATATGCCAAATAATTCCTATACCTCAGCATTACTTACCAATATTATAATTATAAACCAAATTACATGAAAAATCAAGATATATTTACAAAATAGCTTTTACAAATAATATGATTTAATTTATTTATATTGTATGTATTGCACAATCATACATAATAAAAGCAGATTAATTAGACTATCTGAGCAAATTGTCATATAAAAATACATAATCTGGTTCATACAGCATATTAATGTCACCCGTATTATAAATAAATGGTTGACAATGCTCCGTATATATGATATAATAATGACGGTAATTTTTTATTTAAAGGAGGATTTTCATATTATGAAGAATCATAATGAAAACAAAAAATATTCCACAATGGATATTGTAATGACAGGACTTTTTGCAGCAGTAATCGCTGTACTCTCACAGATAGCGATACCGATGCCGTCAGGAGTTCCGGTAACTCTGCAAACCTTTGCAATAGCATTGACAGGATATTTTCTTGGAAAAAGAAATGCATTTATGTCAGCATTTATATATGTTCTGGTCGGAGCAGTCGGAATGCCCGTATTTGCCAATTTCAAAGGAGGCATAGCTGCAATAACCGGAGTTACAGGCGGATTTATCATAGGCTTCATATTTATGGCTTTATTATGCGGAATAGGCTCTGAATCAGATAACAGAATTATCACAATAGCTCTTGGTATAGCAGGACTTATCGTTGACCATCTTTTCGGAGTAATACAGTTTACAATACTTACAGATAAATCATTTGTACAGTCATTGCTTGTCGTATCCGTACCATATCTTTTAAAGGACGTTATATCCGTTGTAATAGCATATGTACTTGGAGTTGAAGTAAAAAAGAGAATTCCTGTATTAAATAAATAAGCGGCTATTTATCTGAAAAAATCAAAACGGACAGATTATAAAAACTGTCCGTTTTTTATTTTATGTAAGTTCGATGATTATTTTTGTAGTGGCGACCACTGGTCGCCCGTTGTGGTTTACTGGGAATTTCGTCAGGCGGCTTTCAGCCGCCCAACCTTTTTTTATAAAAAGGTTGCCAAAAAACTT